>NZ_BLIJ01000038.1:0-4172 GCF_009811475.1 Alteromonas sp. KUL150 | reverse complement strand
ATTGGTATTACATCTATTTACACGACGTTTTTGCGTATTTTGCTATTTCGGCACTTCACCGAGTACAAACCGTTGGCTATTCGACGTTATATAAAAAGATGTTAGCGCATCATTTTGCTGCACGGAGGCATTTTCAAGAAGTTGATAATAAACATTTTGATGTAGCCTAGCCCATAGGTTCCTGCGAACGCATATATAAGGAATTGGGGTTGCTTGTGGGTCTTGTATCGCCTTTGGCGGCACCCTAAGCTCAAGCTGGTGGGCTGATTCTAATCTTATCTCATCACCGGTTTGTGTTGTAAATTGATAAACTTCGCTACCTGTCTTTTGATCTGTCGTTTTCTCCCACTGTGTGACAAGAAAAGGCGTGTCTTCTACGGTAATACCCACCTTTTCAACGGGCGTAACGAGAAAGTAACTGTCCCCTTCCCGTTTCAAGACGGATGCAAAAAGTTGAACAAGACTTGCACGTCCAATAGGGCTTCCTTCATAAAACCATCGGCCATCTAACGCAATGGTAAGATTGATATCGCCACAAAAGTCAGGATCCCACTTTTCAACAGGGGGCAAAGGGCGCGTCTTCGAAGACGTGCCCTTTAATTGCTGCTGAAACCTAGTTAGATCCACGTTCTTCCACCATAAGCTTTAACTCGCGAAGCTTTGCTTTAATGCGGCGCATATTATCTGGGCCAGTGCGAAGCAGCTGCTTCTGAGGCTCATTTAAGTTTTCTAAACGCTCATCAGCATACTTGTAAGCTACTGAGTCTGTGTATACCTCAACTGGAACAGGAACTTCAGGTGTATCCAGAAGCTGGTCTATAGCTTGTAGTAGCACTTCGTTGAAATCTTCATTGGGGTTACCAATTTCTGAAAACTTAGCTTGTATATCCTCTTTATATATACCGTAAATGTTGAGAAGCGCTTCGTTATTAAACGATTCCAACATGTCTACATAAGGCGTGTATCGTTTGTAGCTTGCCGCATCTATCCATTGTTTACCCGCTTGAGAATATACGCGGAAATTCTGCTCGGGAGGCGTAAGCAACTGGTGATTAGGGGCCATTTCATCATTGGCTAAATTTGTTACTGATACCACGAAGCGCTGAATAAGTCCTTCGTTTACTAGCATGCGATTTACCGTTTCTTCATCGGCAGAAGAACTCTCAATTAACGAGGCTTTTACTGCAGGATCGCTAGTATCAAGAGGTTCAGGGTCTGGCTCTACAGGTTCTGGAAGTGGCTCTACTTCGTCTTTTTCATCCAACTCCACCGTTGGTGCTGGTTGAGACGGTTCAAAGATTTCTGGTTCTTCGGAAGGGGTTACCTCTGGCTCAGTGATTTCTGGCTCAGGATTGATAACTGTCTCTGGTTCTTCCTCGCTGGGCCAAAAAACTACGGCCAGAATTACGATAAGAAGAATGCCAACAATAATAAAATGTGGCCCTAACGATTTCTTTTCTGACGATTCGCTCATAATGACTCCGCTACAAAAAATATCCTTTGGATAATACTACCAGACATAACACTTAAATTTAGAAAATCAATCAAGAGAATTGTTCCCAAACGTTGCAAATTCCTTATTTAGAACATCTTTTTAACGTGAAAAAGTCAGTTTTCGATTTGTTTAAACAGAAAATCAGAGAGATTTACTTATTTCGGCAGAGCTTGAGCCTTCTTAATATGTAAACAAGCGCTGTGTTTTTAAAACAATTGTTTAACAAAACCTATTTATGTACTAATGTGTTGATTCGTAAACCTTAAACGTCGGCTATCTGCGATATTTATAGCGAGGCGACAGAAAAGCGGATGCGAAAGTGTTCAATGTAAGTTGCAGGAAATTAAGTGTGAATAAAAGTAAGCAATATCACCCAAAACTCCACTTCGCCGTAAAGCGTTATAGCCTTTTGCAATATTTAATCATGCTTGTTATCACTGCCTATCTACTGGTGAATATGACTAGCTTGAGCGCAGAACATCAATTAATCGCGGTTGTTACTGTGGTGATTATGAGTATTCAAAATGGGTTTATTTTATCTAGAGCTAAACTCGCGCTTGCAATGGAAGGACCACGATTACTCGTGTTTCCGCTTTTGTGGATAGCCTCTGGAATGGGCATGGCTGCAACACTATACAGCGCGTCATCGATAGTTTCATTGTTTGTTTTAGCGAATGCGGTGCGGCATCGCAACCATAGACGGCCTTTTAATTTATCAAATGAACCCGAAAACATTGCTTAGCGTATATATGGAGGTTTTTATCGATAGTATGTTTTTGCCGGTGGCGTAAAAAAGATAACGAATTACCGCTGAACAAGATAAAAAGCATAGAGGTAGAAAGCACAAACGTGCAAGCTTTGTTCTAGAGGTAGATAATGCATAAATTTTATTTTCGGGATATAGAAGATACGCCAACGGTTATCGAATACTTGGAAGTTCAATCTTATGAAATGAATGTGTATCTGGTTTATCTGTCAATTGGTAATCAAAGCGGCATGCTTTACGACAAGAAAGATAAACCTATGCGCTTTTTCAGTGCTGGGCACATACGTGAAGCTTTTGCGCACTGTCATGTTCAACACGCAGTAATGAAGCACGATACGCCTTACGATGAGATGATTGGAAATCCTCCGAAAAGTAAAGAGCAGATGGCACTACCTTTCAGTATGGACTTGCCTTATTAATATGTTTGCCGCTTAGCTTTTGAGCCATATGCTGGCGGCTTTACGCATGTTCACCTGGGCTTTCAGTCGTTTGGCGAGAAGAAACAACCCCCCCAGCTTTCTGTGAATGAACAAAGCGTCTACCGGTGGCGTGTGCCAAAAGTTGTGCTCCATGGTAAGCGTCATTCCTTTTTCGTGAAGTCGAGAAATCAGATCGCTTTGTCCAAAATCGTAGGGGCCCTCATGCCTGATAGCTTCACAGGCTTCCATACCAATACTAAGTACAGCGTCTATTTGCCCTTGTGAATGACTGTCATCAATCAATCCAATTGATAATGCTGCTTGTTGCATGGCAGTTTTATCGCTTTGAGCTGCGCTATTTAACAGAGATTGGTACGCTGTAGAAATCGATTCAGGTACTTCTCGCGTGGCGCCAAAATCTAGCAATACCACTTCCTTGGTGTCGGATTTAAACCGATAGTTGGCTAAATTGGGGTCGCTTTGAAGCAGCTTGAAGTTGAATATTTCATGAAAAAATAATGTCATCAACGCTGTCATAACTGCATTTCTTGTTTCTTGAGACTCTTGCTCCAAAACCTCTAATTTTTGGCTTTCTATAAAATCCATCGCCAATACCGTATCGCTGGTAAGGGGCGAATAGGTTTTTGGAATAACAAAGGCTGAACCAAGCTGCAAATTAGCGTTATGCTCTTGAACCAGTTTACGATAACGGTCTAGCATTTGGGCTTCGCGCTCATAATCCGCTTCTTGATGAAGTTGTTTTTTAGCGTCTTCGAGCAACGGGCCTATATCAAGGGATTTAGGCACTAATCCCGTTAGTTTTATAAGGGAAGCAACATTGTCAACATCACTATCGATACTCTTTCTAACGCCGGGATATTGTACTTTAACCGCTAACATTTTGCCGTCCATGGTAATCACTTTGTGAACCTGACCAATAGACGCGGCAGCAATGGGCGCAAATGAAAAATAGAGTAAATCGTCTTGCCATTTTTCACCCCATGCGTTGCTCAATGTTTCTATCAACTGATCTTTAGGCATGGGGTCGGCGTCTTCTCGCAATCTACCTAGAATAACAGCGAGCTCTTCAGGTAAAAAATCACCGGCATCCATTGATATTAGTTGGCCAAGTTTCATGGCCGCTCCACGCATACTAGCAAGCTGATCTGCAATGTTTGAAATGTTCTTAGGCGTAAGGAGTAGTGAAGACAATGCAGGCTTCTCCCCCCGCAGTAGTTGACCCGCACCTTGACTTACAACGTTCCCTGCTATTTTCCCGGCCAAAGCGCCTAAACGACCGATGCGAGAGAGTCGCGACGAAGGGATAGCTTTGCTAGGACGTGGCGCTGGACTGTCAACAGAATCAGGTTTCTGTGCCATAAACTCACTCTGGTTTGGTTAAGAGGCGAGACAAGAGCATGCATGACTCTATGCATGCAGAAGAAGATATGCTCTTAATTATACCAGTCCGCATAGATAATTACCCATTCAG
>NZ_BLIJ01000037.1:0-150785 GCF_009811475.1 Alteromonas sp. KUL150 | reverse complement strand
ATCTATGCGGATTGGTATTACAGTATTAATACTCAACAATTAGCATTCTGGATCGTGGAAGCCGGTGATAGTTTAGTATGATTCACCTTATCGTCAGCACGCGTTGTTATATCCCGAGAGCTATTTGTTTGCTGTTGGTGTGTAAAGCAACCACTGCGAAAAAAGGAAGCAATGGTTACCATGCTCTAGATGATTTGAGAAATGAACTGAATAATTAAGCCAACTACGCTTCCATAAGCGAAACCGGCCCAGCCATTTGCCGCTCTGTATCGCCAAAGCGATGCGCCAAAGAAACCACACCATAGCATCGCCGCATAGGTGGATATAAGGCCGCCGCCCATACCGGTATCTGGCAAAAATAGCATGACGACAAAAGTCAGAGCCATAGCGCCACTGAGTAACACCCACATTACGTTTTTCTTATCCGCAAATGCGTTGCTTTTTGTATTCATTGAACCATTAGCATCTTGTGACAGCTTAGCGTCTTGCACTTGATCGGCACGGAGTGCCGCTTTTGCGGACCGCATTTTTCGCTCACTGCGCTCGCTTCTTGATTGGGTTTTCTTGACCTGTGAAGGCAACGTTGTTGCAGTGCTATTGGTCATGATTTACCTCATTAACTGGTTTTCAGTAATATTTTTATCCACATCCAAGATAGAGCATGATTGCAAAAACCACTATAAGACTTCGGTCTCACATGGAAAGTAGTGGCCATGGTTTTTGGGCTTCTATTTAGCACTCAATTTAAACGAATGAGCATAGATAAAACACAGGGGTAATGGTTAAAACTGCAAACAAAAAAGCCCACCTGCGCTCATAGTTATACAACAATGAAAGCGGGTGGACCTTTTATAACTTAATACTGCTAGGTATCAGTGATGGTCGCTATTCTGGCTTTTGAAGCTTACTTCTAGCAAGTTTACGCTATCAGCAAAAGTCAGGGTTTTAATATCCCCCCTACCTTCTACATTCAGTGTATTCACTTGCTTCGGCCACAAATCGCGTAATGCATCGTGGCGAATTTTTATGCCTTCAAGCACCGGCGGTTCAGCGGTTTCCTGATAAACCCAAAAGTGCTTACCTTCAACTTCAAAGCCCACATCAGCAAGCTTTAACGGCTCACCCGCTGCATTTAAAATTGCGAAGTGATGGGCAACGTAATCAGCAAATTGTTGCTGCGTGTCCACGTCATCCATAATATCGGCATGTTTATCAAACAGCGCCTTAACCGCATGTTCAGCATCATGCAAATTAAAGCGGTGCATCACTTCAATATTTTCTGTTCTAGGATTAAACAGTACTGTCGTAATTGCAGCTTTTATTTGATGTGCGTGGGCGACGTTGCTGTATGAAACAGCGCTAACAAATAGTGCAGCCATGATAGCAAATGCACTTACGCTTGCCAGCAGAGCATTAGCGCTCTGCTGCAAACGGGTCAAAGACAACTTACTCGTCATCTTTGTCCTCGTCGTCGGTTTTCAGTTCGGTCTTTGAGTCGTGCATAAGGTCGCGGTACTCGTAAGTGTTACGCGGCTTATTCTTATACGCTTCAATACGCGAAGGAATGATACGGCGCGGGTAGTGGTTATTTTCCACATCTACGTCTGCGGTTTCCCAGTGCGGATCAACGGTTACGCTTACCAGCTCTTTGTCTTTGTCGGTAACAATAAGCTTGCTTACCGCTTTAGGCGTACGACGCCAGATTTCCGCAGGAATACGCATTTCTTCTTTCGTACCGTCTTCAAAGGTTAGCTCAAGAATGATCGGCATCACCAACCCACCCTTGTTGCTGAAATCTAGCACGTAGTAGTTCTTGTCTTCTTTAACCGCACGCTCAAACGCTTTACGCTCCCAAGGCTCAAGATCTTTCAAGAATTTCTTGTACTTGTTGCGCTCTTTGTTAGTTACGGTGTAACGATCGTTTTCGTCGTAGAAATCACTGATATCTTCAAAGCGATCTACCCAAAGTTTTTTGCCTTCTTCTTTATTACGAAGGTCGGTAAGTGACTTCGGTTTTTCCATTTCTGCTTCGCGTTCGCGAGCAAAATCGATATCTGGATCTTCAGTGTCTAAACGAAGCTTATATACGCTGTCTAGGCTAATATCTACATGGTCTGTGGTGTAAAACCAACCACGCCAGAACCAGTCTAGATCAACGCCTGACGCTTCTTCCATAGTACGGAAGAAATCTGATGGTGTAGGACGTTTAAACATCCAACGCTGCGCGTATTCTTTAAACGCGAAGTCGAAAAGCTCGCGGCCAAGAATAGTTTCACGAAGAATATTAAGCGCTACCGCTGGCTTGGTGTAGGCATTAGGGCCAAGGCGAAGTACCGAATCAGACTGGGTCATAATTGGCACCTGTGTCTGAGATTTCATGTAGCCTGTGATATCACGTGGCTCAACGCCCCAAGGAATCGTAGGATCCCACTCACGACCGGCAACGCCGTCTAGGAAGCTGTTAAGACCTTCATCCATCCATGTCCACTGACGCTCGTCAGAGTTAACCGTCATAGGGAAATAGATATGACCTACTTCGTGAATAACTACGCCAATAAGGAAACGTTTCTCAGCAAGCGAGTAAGTGCGTGAACCATCGTCACGAAGCTCTGTACGCGGTCCGTTGAAGGTGATCATGGGGTATTCCATGCCGCCAACCGGGCCATTTACTGACTGGGCTACTGGGTATGGGTAATCGAAGCTGAAGCGGCTATAAACATCCATGGTGTGGATGATTGATTCTGTAGAATACTTCTGCCATAGCTCGCCACCTTCTTTCGGGTAGAAAGACATGGCCATTACCAATGGTTGAGTGTCACCGCCTTGCTGATAACCACGCGCATCCCACGCAAATTTACGCGAAGAGGCCCATGCAAAGTCACGTACGTTTTCTGCCTTAAAGGTCCAAGTTTTAAGCTTAGTCGTGCCTTCTTTTTCGTTCTCAATCGCTTCTTCTGGTGAAACGATGAATACGATACGGTCAGCTTTTTCTGCCTTTTTCAGACGGTCACGCTGTGTTTTAGTTAACACGTCTTTCGGGTTTTGAAGCACACCCGTTGACGATACGATGTGGTCAGCAGGAACCGTAATATCTACTTCGTAGTTACCGAACTCTAGCGTGAACTCACCACGGCCAATAAATTCTTTATTAGTCCATGCTTCGTAGTCGGTGTATGCAGCTAGGCGTGGGAACCACTGTGCTAGCAAGAAGATGTCGTTACCACCTTCACGTTCGTCATCAGGGAAGTGCTCGTAACCTGCACGTGCTGAAACAGCGTCTTCTTCAACAATGTTAAACGCGAAATCGATATCAAAGGTAACTTTGCTGCCTGGCTTCAACGGTTGAGCAAGGTCAACACGCATAAGCGTACCTACAACGGTATGGCGCAAGTCGTTACCCGCTTTGTCTTCTACGCGGGAAATGGTGTAGCCCAGCTCGTTGTCGTCAACAAACTGCTGACGGCGCAAAGCACCCATGCTTAGCTTCGCCGGCGCATCGCCGCTAGCAGCTTGCGTACCCGGCCCGCGGTTACCGATACCGCCAAACGTGGTAGTAAGCGCAGACATTGAATCGTCGCGGAATTTGTTTTGGTCAAGCTGGATCCACAAGTACTTAAGCGTATCTGGCGCGTTGTTGTGGTAAGTAATGGTTTCGCTTGCTTCAATGCGGCGTTTGTCTTCAAGTAGTTTTACGTCAATATCGTAATCTACTTGTTGTTGCCAATATTGGTGGCCTGGCTCACCAGCGGCGTTACGGTATACGTTTGGAGTAGGAAGAACTTCGTCCAGCTGACGGAATTTATCTTCGAAATCGCCTTTAGTTTGTTTAATAGCGGCGGTACTAGGAAGAGAAATCAGCATAGACAACACTGGCGCTAGCCAGAAAAAGTGTCGTTTTGCGGTGCTCATGCAGGTTCCTTGCAACTTGTAAGTTAGAATTGTTATAAAATAACGCATTTAAGTATATAAGTATGCACGGCACAATCCAATTTTTTGACCGTAAACTAACCATGTTTTAACGCAAAAAAACTGTAACAGAACGTTTTGTTTCCCGCTTTAACTGTCGTATTCTTAACGCCTTGTTTTCTTTTTTCTTCCCCCCTTTATGAACCGTTTTAGTTGGCAACGTGCCGTTATAAAAGTAGGCAGCGCGCTCATTGCGCCAGAAGGTAATGAATGCAGTGGTCGTTATTTACTGTCTCTCGCTCGGTTTATTACCGCCAGTCGTGAAGCTGGAAAAGACGTTATTCTGGTTTCATCTGGAAGCGTCGCGGCTGGCAGAAGTAAAGTGAAGGTTCGTCACAATGCATCTATTGCAGAGAAACAAGCCATGGCAGCAATAGGTCAGAACTTGATGATGGCAAACTGGCAGCGATTTTTCGATTTCCCCTGCGCACAAGTATTGCTCACGGCTGATGACTTACGAGATAGAACGCGCTATGTAAATATCAAAAACACCTTGCGCGAAATTTTGAATCACAATGCGTTACCCATTGTGAATGAGAACGACACCGTAGCGGTGAACGAACTTAAGGTGGGGGATAACGACAACTTGGGTGCCTACACAGCATTGGTAGCACAAGCTGACACCTTAATTATCTGCTCAGACATCGACGGCTTATTTACCGCAGACCCAAGAAAAGACCCAACTGCGACACTCATTCCACAGGTAGATAAAATAGACAGTACAATTTATCGTCTTGCAGGTGGTGCTGGCACTTCGGTGGGTACAGGCGGTATGCGTACGAAAATCGAGGCGGCAGAGAAGTGTACCAGTAGCGGTATTCAAACCCTTATTGTAAATGGTAGAAAAGGGGAAACCTTTGACGCGCTGCTTGAAGGTAAAGTGCCTGGTACGCTTTTCAATGCAAGTAGTTCACCGGCAAGCGCTCGTCGCTTATGGCTTACCCATACGCTAAAAACAGCGGGGCAAATTGAAGTCGATAATGGCGCGAAGCAAGCTTTGGTAACTAAGGGGGCGTCTTTATTACCTTCCGGCATTATCAATGTGACGGGACACTTTGAACAAGGTGATGCGGTAGAAGTGATGTGCGAAGGCGTAATCATCGCCAAGGGACTTTGCTTGTATAACGCAAAAGACTTAACCGTTATAAAAGGGAAAAAGTCGAAAGATATCGCCAGTGTGTTAGGTTATGAAACAACGGATGTTGCCATTCACCGTGACGATATGGTGCTTTACTCATAGCGCTACCCAAAAGAATCGCTGCAATAGACTACCGCACATTAAACATTAATTGGCGTTAGTCGTTCATCGATTTTCATTGTTTGCGCCAACAACAAAGCGATACATTTATTCACTAAGGGACGATCATGACTGATATTACACCAACACTCGCAGACTACCCTTACAAAGTCACGATAGCTACGCGATGGCAAGACAATGACGCTTATAGACATGTCAATAATGTTGTGTATTACGGCTTCTTTGATACCGCAGTAAACCGCTTTCTAATTGAGGAAGGTGGGTTAGATATTCACAACGGGCAAACAGTGGCCTATGTGGTGAGCAGTCAATGTCAGTACATCGCGCCGGCAGCGTATCCTGAGGATATTTTTGTGGGGCTGCGCGTTATAAAAATTGGCAGAAGTTCAGTGACATACGGTTTGTCTGTTTATGCAGGAGACAACAAACGCAGGGTAGCACACGGCCAATTTGTGCATGTGTTTGTAGACCGAAAATCTGACAAAGCTATCCCTATTCCAGTGAGCATTAAAGCCGCCCTCGAATCCATCGTTGAAGTCATGTAGGTAGCGCTGTAATGGTTAAAAAAGTTGTCTTTCTTGATGCCGAAACTATGGATTTGTCTAGCCTCGATACAAGCGCGCTCGACAGCCTTAATGCCGATGTTACCCTTTATCATCAGACTCAAATGAAAGACGTGAGTAAGCGTATTCAGAGTGTCGATGCTGTGCTGGTCAATAAGGTCGTGTTGCGAGCTGATGATCTCCGGCAGGCGAAACAGCTTCGCTATATCGGTGTGACAGCCACCGGCATGAACAATATCGATCATGATTATTGCCAACACGCTGGTATTACCGTGCAAAACGTAGAAGGTTACGGCACCGACAGTGTAGCCCAGCACACGTTAACCTTAGCGCTCAATTTGGCCACAAACTTTGTGGTTTACCAGCAAGATGTGCACAAGCAGGCGTGGTCCGCTTCACCTCATTTCTGTTTGTTGAACCATCCTGTGATAGAACTTGCGGGTAAGAACGCGGTGATTGTAGGTCATGGCGAGCTTGGTAAGCGTGTAGAAGCATTGTTCAAAGCTATGGGTATGAAAGTGAGTATTGCTGCTCGTCCCGGCAAAAAAGACGATCCTCGCCCTAGCCTAGTTTCTCTTTTACCCCATGCTGACGTGATAAGCCTTCACTGTCCGCTTACGGAAGATACCGATAAACTCATTGATGCCGATATGTTATCGCTAATGAAGCCAACGGCCTTCCTTATTAATACGGCCCGCGGCGGGCTTATTGATGAAGAAGCGCTTTATCATGCGCTTAAAAACAACCATATTGGTGGCGCGGGCCTAGATGTGCTAAGTGTGGAGCCTCCGCCTGTAGATCATATATTGCTTCAAGAGGCGTTACCTAATTTGCTGGTAACGCCGCATAATGCGTGGATTGGTAATGGCGCTAGGCAAAAACTGCTCGACAGAGCCCTTGCTCATCTAGCCGATTTTTTGGGGTAAAACGCCGCTATGAATAACGCGACCTTATTTGCTCTGTGCTGCCTGATTTGGGGCTCAACCTGGATAGCCATAACGTATCAAATAGGACACACCTCTGAAACTTTTGCTATTGCACTGCGTTATTTATTAGCGTCGGCCTGTTTAGGAATTTACTGTGTTATTAGGCGTTTGCCGCTAAAGCTGCCGTTGCATGTTCATGTGAAAATGGCCGCGGTGGGGCTTTTTCTATACAGTTTAAACTACACCTTGCTGTATATGGCACAGGCACACATTATCAGCGCGCTGTTAGCGTTGATGAGCTCCTGCATTATTTATATTAACGTGGTGCTTCGTCGCTGGTGGCTGAAAGAGCCTATTAGAAAAGAAGTCGTTATTGGCGCAACGTTTGGTCTAGCAGGCATTATATGCTTGTTTGTACCTGAGTTTTCCAAGGTAACGATGGATGCTGCTCTTGCTACTGGTCTTGCCATAGCGTTTGTGAGTTTTTTCTGCGCTTCAACGGGCAATGTCATTTCAGAACGTATTTTGACTTCGGGAACGCCCGTGATCCAAATGAACTTCTATGCAATGAGTTATGCCATGGTGCTGCTCTTTATCACTTCTTTGGCGATGCCCGGTGAGCTAATTATTCCAACCGATACCGCCTTTTATTTATCACTATTGTACCTAGCGGTCTTTGGCTCAGTATTCGCGTTTGGGGCGTATATGAAGCTTTTAAAACAAATGGGCGCTGACAAGGCTGCCTATGTTGTGCTGGTATACCCTATGGTTGCGCTGGTTATTTCTACCTTTTTTGAAGGCTATACCTGGAGCGTGTTATCTGTGATTGGCGTTATTATTGTACTGGTGGGCAACGCCGTTGCTATGGGAAAAGTGCCCCGCTTTATGCGTCGCCCACCGGTGTCGAGCTAGAGTCTGTAAACCAAAGAACAATAGACCTTGATATAACCTTTTATTTGAGCGCGTTGATTTTCTTGTTTAGCTCATAAGCTGGCTCAGTGACAATAGTTTCTAGGGTTTCAATACGCGCCATCAAAGCGGTAATTTGTGCATCTTTCTCTTCTAAACGCTGCTGCTGTTTATCGGTTACGCTTTTGACAAACGGGTTGCTGCACTCGCCGTTCATCCAGTCGTTTAATCGCCACTGAAATTTTGCGTCTAGGTAGCTTGCCAAAAGCACAAGCGACGTGATGCTGCCAATTAACAATACTAAACTTAGCGTAGACATAATGTTTTCCTCATACAAATCCAAAGATTTTTAAAATTTGCTACTACAGTTGGTGAGCTTTTTGGGCTATGGCATCAAAAAGCGCGTTTATGCATGTTTAATTTAAGTAGTCAGACGCTGTTCAAAAAAATTACAACGTTTAAGAAAAAGTTTGTAATAAAAACGGGTTTGGGCAGACTGATAGAAGTAAGATAATAAAATAACAACAATTTTTGCGATTAGGGATGTAACGTTGGTGCAGGAGTTTGAGGATGTTTTTGCGCAATACGGGGCGTTACTTAGCCGCGTAGCCAACAGCTATGAAGCCAACGAGGCAATGCAGCAAGAATTATTACAAGAGATCGCTATTGCCGTTTGGCAGGGATTGTCTCGCTTTAAAGGCGACAGCAGCGTGAAAACTTATATTTTGAAGATAGCCCACAACCGCGCAGTGACTCACGTAGCAAGCCAAGTGAAGCGCCTTGATACACATCAGTATGACCACGATAACATAGGGTCTGATGGATTTTTGAGCACGACCAATTCACCAGAAGAAGTGTCCAGTCAACAACAGTCACTTGAGCGTTTACTGCACGCAGTACGGGCGCTACCTCTGCAGCCACGACAAGTGCTTACCCTTTCCCTCGAAGGCTTGAGTTACGATGAAATTGCAGATGTATGCGGCCTGACTAAAAACCATGTTGGGGTGATATTAAAGCGCGCCAGACACAGTATCATGCAGGAGCAACCGCATGCATAATTCAGATAATGAAAAACTGAATAAACCCTCAGAAGCCGTTAAAAATGAGCCAAACGATGCATTATCTGCGCTATGGCAAGCTCAAACTGTTACCACTATTAATTTAGATGAAGTAAAAGCCAGCCTCGGTAGCGAGCGAACAAAGCAGCGTTGGTACATGGTATTGGACTTATTAATGATTGTTCCTGGTATTTATGTTTTCTTTAAATATTGGGACAACATGTCGTACATCGCGCAAATGATAATTTTGTTTATCTCAATCTCCTCTCTTCCTTTTCTTGCTTACCAACTATGGCTAAGAAGCGAAGCTGCATTTTATAAAAATGCACAAACTGCTGATCATCTCGCAAAACTTACTAAGCAAATTAAGAACAATGTCAGGATCGCTTATATGACTAAACACTCAACGTGGATAGGCATGGCTTTTGGGGCAGGTCTGGCTTTAGAGCGTCTTTTCTCTGGTGAACTTACATCTGAAAAATTAGCGAGAATGGTTGTTGTAATGTCTTCAATAAGCATTGTGATGCTAATGTGGTATGTGTGGGCACACAAAAGACAGAAGCGCTTTGAACGTCAATTCGAAACGCTGAAAAGTATGGCGCAGCAGCGTTAAAAGCTGCTGTAGAATTGGCACTTTGTGAGAAACAGGTGTTGCAAACATGGAGATAGTTAAGAGCGTCTAGTTGTCAGACGCTGTGCTCACCGCTTCATTTTGTTTTGCGCTCTCTCTCTTTTCGTCAGCTTCACCGTCGTCTTCATCTTTCCGGGTTCTATTATCGCCTAAGAAAAACTCGTAGTAGAGGTCTAAGGCGAACTCTGATTGGTCTTCCAACGTGGTTTGGATAGCCTCTAAATAAAGGCTAGGTAACAATTGGTATTTGAGCGCCAGATCAGGGGGAAGTTGTCTGCGCCTTAAAGTGCTATTGGCGTCGTTGTTACTTAGTCCAACGTCCACATTATATTCCACCGATAAACGTTCGTTTATTTGACCAGTAACCGATAACCTATTTTCATTAGTACTTAAGCTGAAGTCATCAATGCCGAGTGCACTGCCTACTTGCCCCGTTAGGGTTTTGGTGTTTGACAGACCAAACCCTAAAAGTAATGCTGCATAGTTGGGGTCGGATGAACCCGAAGCATTGGGGCCTGAGCCTGTTAATAAGTAAGACAACACCCCCTGTTGATCCATCGCGGGTTCAGAAAATAAGTTAATGCTGGGTGAGTCGGCTGCGCCATCTATGCGAATACCTGCAATTACGTCATCATCGGTTTTAGCTGGGTCGCGAATGGCTTCCACCAGCAACAAAGGTTGATCGATAGGGCCGTTAAACTGTACCTCACCGGTTTGGATTATTAACTGTTGACCGTAAGCATTATAGCGGCCATTAATGATCTGTAAGTCACCATAGCCAACTAAAGCTGGCTGCGTATTGACTTTAATTCCACCGAATAAGCTTGCTGTTAACCCAAAGGCTTCAAGCTTTACCTCTTCGGTTTTGTTCTTGTCGATATTCACCATAACCGAGGCGTGAACAATATCTAACGGCTCTTCTCTTTCTGGTTCTCCACGCAAGTGAACGTCTTTTGACGGCGAAACTGCACTTTCAGGCAATGACTCTATTTCAATTCGCGCCCATGGAATATTTACTTCACCTTTTACATCCACTCGCTCTTGGGTAGCGACAATATCAATATCAGGTGACACTCTTAGTCGCACATTAGGTTGCCGGATTTCGAAGCTGTTACCTTTTAGATTGAAGTTGGCACTGGGTTTGGAAGACCAATCTAGCTCACCGGTTAGTGCGCCTTCACCCCCACCCAATACAAAGGTGCCATCTAGCGTGGCGGTTTGGTTATTTAGCGTCACTTTTTGGTTCCAATCTGCTAAAGAAACCGGCGTATCTTGAATATCAATCGCACCGTTTGAAACCGTAAGCTCACCGTTTAACGCAGGGTCGTCAATATAACCACTAAGCGTAATATTGCCGTTGAGCAAACCTGTTAGGGTTCTGATTGCAGGAGAAAGTGGCTTAAGAGGCGCTACATTTAGCCCCTCCATCACCAGCTTACCATCAAGGGGGATTCGCTGGTCAAAAGGGCGCGTATTTAGAGAAAGCGTTGCATCACCAATATCTTGGCTGGAGATAAGAGACGTGGACTCAAGCTGACCTTGCTTAATATTTCCTTTGGTTTCAATGGAGTTTATGGTGAGCGAAAGAGGCCTCGTTTCCCCTAACTGCCAAGCTGCAGAGGTCATTGATGCAGTAAAAGTCGCATCGATAGGGTCTTTAGCGGAGTAGCTGCCTTTAGTTTTAACCGTCAGTGTTGCTTCCGACGGGCTTGAAACGACGGTAGGCGCTAACTCATTTGCCCATAACCCTAGCGGTAGTGCGCTTGCTGTTACATCCCAGCTGGCTTTATCTTCTTGATAGTTTATGTTTGAAATACACAGTTCGCCTTCCTTCCGCGACGTCCAACAGTGCTGTCCAATCTTTGCTGTTGTCGGTGCAGTGCCGATATCAACGCTAAATGGGCTTGATAATGTCCACTGCATATTCGCAAGTTTTAACGCCGTATCGCTAATTTCAGCTACCCAATGGTTGTTCGACCATGCACCTTTGAGTGAAAGCGCTATATGATTGTTTGGTACCGCAAGTTCAATGTCGGCCTTGTGGTCGGAATAGGTTCCGTCAATAGTTATGTCGCCATTTAACGGCCCTTGTTGTGCAGCAGAAGCATTGATATTCGGCGTTACAGTCACACCCGAAAGGGCTAGCGTGCCGTTAGCGCGTGGGTTTTGCCAAGGGCCCGTCGCCTTTATATTGCCATTAATTGCACCAGAAACGTCGGGGTAAAGTCTATCAATGGCATTTACGTTAATCGCGATATCAGCATTTAAGTGCCGTTTATTAAGTACCTGAGCAATTGCACGAATGGCATTTTTTTCCAGTTCGTCTTCTTGAACAATATTGATATTCGTGACAAATAAATCACTGGGACCTGCATATACTGCATTGCCTTTCACTTTAAGTGGCCTACCTTGCAGGACACCAGAGATATTCAAATCTCTTAGGCTCATGTGTAGGCCGCCGGGCTCGGAGTATTGCAAAATACTGTCGATTGCGCCGTTCAGCTTTTCAGGAGCATAGGTGCTGAACTGTCGACCCGACACATTCTTCAGCGTTGTTTTGCCTTCCCAAGCAATACTTTCATTTAAATACAGGGTGCCTGTATTGGTTAAGCTGCCTTCTAATGTTTTCACGTTGGCTTGGTTAACATAAATATTGTTCTTTTTAAGCACCACATCCACAGACACCGGAACATCCCCAATGTCGGGTAAACTTGCCGCGCCATCGCCTTTTAGCGCATAGTCGCCCATTGTGCCGGTAAGGGTTAGTTGACCCTCTTTCAACGTGGCATTTTCCACTGTGGGTATGGCTTGCTTTGGCCAGTTTGCGGTGAATTCTATGGGCAGTTTGCTATCTAGCATATTGGCTATTAAATTAGCATTTGCCGTTATCGCTCCTTCGGAAGTGACTGACAGTGTTAGGTTATCTAGCGCTCCAGAGGCTGCTAGTGTCACTTTTTGTGATGTATCGTTTACCTTCGTTTTCGCATCTACAACAACATCTAACGGGTAGTTGCCGTCAAGTGTGGCGCTCACCTTTCCCTTCACTTCACCTTGGCTGTGTATCACGGCTATTTCATCAATGGCAACGTTGCTTTCTTTGAAGTGGGTTTCTAGCAGTGATATGAGTGAAATTTGCTGTTGGCTGTCTCCCTGAATGATCTGCAGGTCTTCTACAAGCAGCGTACCTAGCGAAAACGGAATAGGCGTAGCGATGGTTGGTAGTTCAGGTACCTCGTAATTTAAAGAGTAAGACGTGGGCAATGCGCTATCAGTATTCGGTGAATCTTCTTCTGCTTTTCCGGTTTTGGGGGCAGGGCTTTGAGACGCTGTCTTAGGGGCTGATTGCTGTGTATTGTTGGCAGAAGCAGTTGACGCGCCTTCCTCTGTATCTTTCGCTAACAAAGCTATACGAATGCCCTTAGTGGCTAGGCTGTCTAATACAAGGGCTTTATTTCCTTCAAAATCAACCAGCTCTAACTCGTCAATCTCAATTGTGGTGGTAAGCAAGGCAAGTTTGATATTTGAAAGCGCTAAGTAGCCAATATCAATGGGTAACGGCAGTTCAAGTTTATCGTTAGGCGATGTTTCGTTTTCGTCTGCGGGGGCGCTTGAACGCTGCGTTAGCGTCGCATTTTCTAATGTTAGTTCATTTAAGCAAACCCTAGGTTCAAATAAACAGCGCCAGGTAATGTCGATAAAGGCGTATTGCGCCTCAACTTTCCACTGAGGGTTCTCCCATTTAAGGTGATGAACTTCAAGGGTATCTGCAAATCCGCCGTCTATTGCGTCTATAGATAAATTATCAACGAACGTATTTGCCAGTAGCTTAACCGTTGGGCCACCTAATGGGCTAATCAGCAGAGCATATATGGCCACTAATAAAAAAATGGGAGAGAGTAAAATAGTAGAGAGCGTACGTTTTCTCATAGCTCAGGCCCTAACATAATGTGGAAGCCCCATGTTTTTTCATCTGGAGAAAAACCTCTGGCGATATAAACACGCACAGGGCCTATGGGAGAAAGCCAGTGAATGCCCGGACCAACGCCGTAAGTGAGCGTGGTGCTGGTATCATTAGTGGCAGTACCCGCATCAACAAAGGCTGCTACCCGCCAATTGTCTGCTACGCCATAAGCGTACTCTACGCTTGTGGTAACTAGATACTTTCCACCGATTGAATCGGGAACAAGATCACCGGTTTCTGGGTCTATAACATCTGCGGTGGGCGATATTTCTCTGTAGTCAAAGCCTCTTACGCTTTGGTCACCACCAGCGTAGAAACGCAGAGATGTAGGGACTTCATTGAAACTATTGGTTTTTATTGCGCCTGCTTCACCCCGTAACGATATTCTATGCACATCGTTGAAAGTGCGGATGAACATTGCTTCTACGACCGCTTTAGCAAAGTCAATATCTGAGCCATAGCCTTCTCTGCCAACTTGCGCCAACATCTGAATATAGCTCCCGTTGCTGATGTTAAGATCGCTGTCTTTTTCGCGATAAGTTAACGAGTAGCCCGGCAAGACAAGTGAAGTGGTGTTGGTATTAAGCTCACCTTGGTCGTAAGTTTCTCTTAAGTACGTTACAGAGCCATCATGCTGCCACGGTGAATCGTTTTTCTGCCAGTAGCGATGTGCAGATAATGAAAGTGTTTCACTTTCAAAAGACGTGTTGCTGTACTCAATAAACTGATAGCCCGCTTCGATACTGGCATAATCGCGAGTGATATTTTTCATGGGAATGCGATAATCTGCAGTAACAGACTGCTCGGGCTCTGAAATAAATATGTCAGATGAAATTGAGTGCCCTTTACTGTTTACCCATGGGCGCTCCCAGCCAAGGCGAACTCTTGGGCCAGTATCTGTGGCCGCACCAAGGGAGACATTAAAAGAGTCGGTAGGCCTGTGTTGAAGCGATACTTCAACCGGCACAAGTAAGCCATCGGCTTCACTCACCACAGGTCTGGCGATAACTCGATTAAAATATCCCGACTGATTCAAACGACGATTAAAATCAGACAGAACAGCAGACGAATAAGCGTCTCCTGATTCAAATGGTTTGAGGCGCTCTATAATCGCTTTTGCTTTGTCTTCACCAACAAACTTAAGCTCGCCAAATTGATATTGAGGGCCACTTTGCGCTATCAACAAAACGTTGGCTTGTTTTTCATCACGAACCAAATCCAGTCGAGTAGCTTGCCAGTGGAAGTCAAAATACCCATTTGAAAGAGCATAATTAAACATGGAGGACTTGAACGACTCATAGATAGTCTGGTTGAGTACATCGCCCTCTTTAAGCTTTAGTGAATTAAAACGCTCTCTAAATGCTTTGTCTTCACGACCAGCACCAATGATCTCACGGGTCACTTTGTTGATAGTTAAAGGCGCGTTTAACGTAATCTTTACCGAGACCTTGTCATCTTTCTCTATAACGACTTTCGTTTCACTATTGTAATATCCATAAGGTTGAACTGCCGTCGCAACGGTTTCACCCACTTCGTCTTGCCAATAAGGGTCGGTAAGTAGCGCCTTTTCTACATCTAGATTATTTAGATGAAGCTGAATATTGTTGCGCAGCTTACCGTTTTCTACGCCTTGTATGTTATAGGCAATCGGCTCTTGAGCATAAGCCACCGGCAACATAAAGCACGTGAAAATACACACAAATCCATATACCGAAAAAGAAATAGATTTGTGCATTCCCGTTATAAATTGTCGGAAAGGTTGGTCTTGCAAATTGGCAAGCCTGCTCCAAATTGAAGGCATGAAAAGGCTAAATCCTTAAGGTAACGCTAGGCTAAGACGCATACCGCTAAATGGTAAAGTCCGTGTACTGTACGCGATTAATAGTATCACAATTGCAATTTGTATCCCCAAAGTACGACGAGAGATCAAATAATTACGGTCACACCCAATGCATGAACGTAATGAAGCACGTTTTTTGTACATTCTTCGCTAAATTTGTATACTCGCTTTTTACCTTAGTTCGAAGCTAACCTTTGAACTAAGTTCCAATAAGAATAAAAAACAACAAGGGAATGTTATGTCTTACAAGAAGACGCAGTTATCTATCTCATTTTTTGCCGCAATTTTGCTTGCTTTGCCTTTGTCCTTAATAGGCGCAGAGCCTAGCGAGGGCAAACCTGCATACGAAGCTTTTAGTTCCTTGCCCACATACTGGACGCCGTCACTTTCGCCTGATGGTACAAAAATCGCGTTTGTGCAGAATGTTGAGCAAGAAGAAGCGTTTGCCATGCTTGCGACCTTTGATTTAGAAAAGGGGGAAAAGCATTACTTGCTTCGCTCTGACAATGAGCGAGTTAAAATAAACTGGTACAACTGGGTGAATAATGAACGCCTGGTGGTCAGCGCTCGCTATGAAACCCGACGCGGCACGACAAAAGTGCACGATACTCGCTTACTAAGTATAAAATTCGACGGCGAGGGTGGCGCATTCAATATGGTTGAATGGGAACGAATAAAGCGCCGCGCTGGAAACCCAAATCACATTCCACAGTTCCATGATGACGTTATCGACTGGCTTCCGGATGACCCAGACCATGTATTAATCGCATTAGATGCTGAGGTATTAGGGTTGCCTTCTGTATATAAAGTTAACGTTAATAACGGTAGTGTAAGTCGCATTATTCGCGGAAAAAAGCGCATTAGAGACTGGCTTACAGACCAACAAAGTAACGTACGTATTGGTATTTCTCTTAACTATGATACTGGCGAACGCGAGGTGTTCTTAAAGGAAGGTGATGATTGGCGAACCTTATTTGCCTATAACGCCATGACCGAAAAAGGTGAGTACCCTGTGGGCTTTGCGAAAGACCCCAATATACTCTATTTCAAAGGCTATAAAGGCGACTATCGCGCATTGTATACGTTAAATCTTAAGACTAATGAGCGAACAGAGGTGTTTGCCGATGACGGGTATGATGTAGACGGGAGTCTTATTTACTCACCCGTTACGCGAGATGCAATCGGTGTACGTCACGACGGCCGTTTTTATTGGGATGAGCGATATGTTGCCTTACAAAATGGTATTGATAGAGGGCTACCCGATTACGATAATACCTTGGTGAGTTTTAGCGACGATGAGCAGCGATATATCGTTTATTCAGAGTCTGACGTATTGCCTGGCGTATATTTATTGGGCGATCGCAAAAAAGGTAAGCTGGACGTGCTGTTTCAGCAATACAGTCAAATAGATTCTACTAAGTTGTCAGAGCATACCCTTATAGAGTACGAGGCGAGGGATGGCATTAAGATTGAAGCATACTTGACCTTACCAAAAGGCGAAGGCCCATTTCCAACGATCATTCACCCTCACGGCGGCCCAGGAGCACGAGACTTCAGCGGCTTCGACTATTGGACTGCGTACTTCACGTCAAAAGGCTATGCGGTCCTTAGACCAAACTTTAGGGGCTCAAGGGGGTATGGATATAGTTTTGCACAAAGCCAAATGAAAGGCTGGGGATTGGCTATGCAAGACGACATCACGGACGCCGCTAACTGGATGGTAAAACAAGGGCATGCTGAACAAGATAATATGTGTATTGTTGGCGCAAGTTACGGCGGTTATGCGGCGTTGATGGCAACGGTCAAAACCCCCGATTTATTTAAGTGCGCCGTAAGTTTTGCAGGTGTAAGCTCACTTAAACATGTCATCATTCACTCTCGCCGCTTCCTCAATAACGAATTTGTTAAAAATCAGATTGGCGATGATTTTGATGATTTGGAAGCGCGCTCGCCCTATTACAATGCAGAAGGCATTAAGACGCCTATTCTACTCGTGCACGGCGAAGAAGATCGCATCGTTCCGCCTCTTCACAGCCGCTACATGGCTGACGAATTAGAAGGCTATGACAAAGTCTTTAAGTATGTAGAACTTGAAAGTGGCGATCATCATCTGTCTATCCAACGTAACCGACACTTATTTTTCAAAGAAATGGATATGTTTTTAGATCAGTATTTGAAACCTGTTTCAAAGGACAATGCGGTGAAAGCTGGTGTTACCGTCGAATGATACCCGTTAAACGTGGCAGTATTTGAGACAAGCAAATCTAAACTGACGGCTTTTTGACCAGGTTTCAGGTATACTTGCTAAGGCGCGATTATTTCGCGCCTTTTTAATTTCCCTCATTCTATTTCATATTCGAGACTTTATGCCCCAGACATCTAATGGCGTATCTGAAGATACGGCAGTTGTGCAAAAGCCCGCCCTTGGCCTTGTTGAATTTGTTGCGTTAATGGCGACCATGACATCGCTAGTTGCTCTTAGTATAGATGCTATGCTGCCCGCACTTATCCAAATTGGTGAGTCACTAAATGTCGAGGAGGCGCATCATACTCATTTAATTGTAACCGTGTTCTTTTTAGGTATGGCGTTTGGACAAATGTTCTTTGGTCCATTCTCGGATAGCCGTGGCCGTCGTCTAACTATTCTGGTGGGCCTGTGTATTTTTGCTCTTGGTACCTTTGTATGTATGCTGGCCACCAACTTAGAGACCATGCTGGTGGGGCGGGTTATTCAAGCGTTTGGTGTTTCTGGTCCTCGTATCGCTTCAATGGCCATTATTCGTGACTTATACGTGGGTGATGCCATGGCAAAGGTCATGTCGTTTATCATGATGGTGTTTATATTGGTCCCTATGTTGGCGCCGATTATCGGCCAAACTGTGATGGAACTAACCTCTTGGTTCCATATATTCACTCTATTTTTGGTAGTCGCTACTATGGCTGGAATTTGGTTCTTCTCTCGCCAGGGGGAAACCCTGCCACGGGCAAGGCGCAGGAAGTTCTCGCGGGCACACTTTGTTAAATCATCAAAATTTATTCTGACCCACCCAGAAGTAATGGGTTACACCTTTGCCATGGGCTGTATTTTTGGGGCGTTTTTAGCGTATTTAAGCGCGTCACAAACCATATTTACCGTGTTTTACGATGTAGGTGAATGGTTCCCCTATATCTTCGCTACCCTTGCCTTTTCTATCGGTCTTGCCTCTTATTTTAACGGTAAAATGGTCATGCGGTTTGGTATGCGAAAGCTCTGTCGATTTGCCCTTAAAGGTGTGAACGCTTTTGCGGTGGTGTATTTAGCGCTGCTGTTTGCCTACGATGGTCTGCCGCCATTAATTCCTACCGTGGCTGTTATGTTTGTTGGCTTTTTCTTTGTGGGTATTTTATTTGGTAATTTAAACGCAATGGCCATGCAGCCGCTAGGGGATATGGCAGGTTTGGGTGCCGCAATTATTGGCTGCTTTTCAAGCTTGTTCTCGGTTCCCGTAGCGCTTGTTGTCGATAGTTTTTTGGATGGGAACTTGATGCCAATAGGTTGGGGCTTTCTGATCTTTTTTGCGCTGGCTTATGCATCAGTTCGTTTCGCTGAGCGCGTTCGCGAAAGTGCGGTCTAGAATATGTTGTAGAGGTTTGCCAATATAATGGTGGTGTGGCTAAAAGCACAAGTAAGAGCTGCGCTCAGTTATTAACAGGCATAAAAAAGCCCGACCAAAATGGTCGGGCAAGAGGGCTTAGTTAAGCACCTAACGACAGAAACTGTCCTAACAACTGTCTTACACTACAATAGCTTTCATGTCAGTCATGTAGCCACGCAAAGTCTTACCTACTGATTCCACACCGTGTGAACGGATGGCTTCGTTAATTTCAACAAGGCGTTTGTTCTCTACTTGATTTGAAGTAGTCGCTAAACCCTTACCGATAACGCTGGTATCAATGCTAGGCATAAATTTCTCACGCAAAATCGGAATTGCTGCGTTAGCAAACAAATAGTTTCCGTACTCTGCTGTATCTGAAATAACCACGTTCATTTCATACAAACGCTTACGTGCGATTGTGTTAGAAATTAGCGGTGTTTCATGCAGTGATTCGTAGTACGCAGACTCAGGCAGGATTCCAGCTTCTACCATCACGTCGAACGCAACTTCAACACCACATTTGATCATGGCAACCAGTAAGATGCCGTGGTCAAAAAATTCTTGTTCGCTGATTTCACCTTCGTAAGCTGGTGCATTTTCAAACGCGGTCTCACCGGTTTCTTCACGCCACTTAAGTAGGTTCGCATCGCCATTTGCCCAGTCTTCCATCATGGTGCGAGAGAACTCACCGCTGATGATGTCGTCTTGGTGCTTTTCAAATAGCGGACGAAGTAAATCAGTTAGCTGCTCAGAAAGCTCAAAAGCCTTTACTTTTGCAGGGTTTGAAAGACGGTCCATCATGTTAGTAACGCCGCCAATCTTAAGTGCTTCAGTAATGGCTTCTAGACCGTACTGGATTAATGCACCTGCGTATCCTGGGTCAATGCCGTCATCAACCATTTTCTCGAACGCAAGTACCGCAGCAACTTGTTGCATACCACATAAGATGGTTTGCTCGCCCATAAGGTCAGATTTAACTTCAGCCACAAATGATGACTCAAGTACGCCTGCGCGGTCACCGCCGGTAGCACTAGCAAGTGCTTTCGCCTGCTCCCAACCTTTACCTTCAGGGTCGTTTTCTGGGTGCACAGCAATTAGTGTTGGTACACCAAAACCACGCTTATATTCTTCACGTACTTCAGAGCCTGGACTTTTCGGCGCACACATAATTACTGTGATATCGCTACGAATTTGCTGGCCTTCTTCAACAATGTTGAAGCCGTGTGAATAACCTAACGTTGCACCTTTTTTCATAAGCGGCATTACTGCCTCTACTACACTTGCGTGCTGCTTATCAGGTGTTAGGTTGTAAACTACATCAGCTTCTGGAATAAGCTGCTGATATGTACCAACAGTAAATCCATTGCTTGAAGCGCGTTTGTAAGAGTCGCGTTGCTCATCGATGGCCGCTTGACGCAGCGCATAAGAAACATCTAACCCTGAGTCACGCATGTTCAGGCCTTGGTTAAGGCCCTGCGCGCCGCAGCCTACAATGACAATTTTCTTGCCTTTTAAGAACTGACAGCCGTCAGCGAATTCATCGCGTGCCATGAAACGGCAGCGGCCAAGCTGGTCTAACTGCTGGCGAAGTGACAGGGTGTTGAAATAATTAGCCATAAAAATTTCCGAACAACATTCATTTTTGTCAATATCAAACACCGACCTTGGCGTTGACAGACCTCGTCTATGACGACTTGGTAGTGAGACTAAAAGATTTCTTTTGTTTTGGAAAATGATATATTTGCAAGATAATATTGCAAATAGTGAAATGTTCATGGATTTTCGTAGCCTTCAACTCTTTAACCACTTGGCCACTAGCCTACATTTTGGTGTTACTGCAGAGGCCATGTATGTATCACCGTCTACCCTTAGCCGTGTGATACAGCGCCTTGAAGACGAGTTGGGCTGTAGCCTATTTAAACGTGATAATCGCAAAGTTGCGCTTACCCATAGCGGCCACAAGCTCCTGTCGTTTTCTAAACAAGCATTGCAAGAATGGCAGCAATTAAAAGTAGATTTAAAAGAAGATAACGACGCACTACAGGGTGAACTCAGCGTATTTTGTTCGGTGACGGCCAGTCAAAGTCATTTGCCCGCTATGCTAAGGCAGTTCAGGCAGCAGCACCCAGGCGTCGATATTCGCCTTATCACTGGCGATCCAGCTCTTGCGATAGAAAAAGTAAAAGGTAAACAGTGCGACCTGTCTATTGCTATCTACACACCTGATATGCCCACGGATTTACATTTTACCGCGTTAGACAATGTACCTTTGGTACTTATAGCCCCGCGAGAGTGGCGATTGACTCAGCTGAATCAGTTAGATTGGACCAAACACCAAGTTATCATGCCTGAAACGGGCCCTACGCGCCGCACTGCCTATCACTGGTTTGCCGAACACGGTATTCGCCCTAACGTTTATGCCTATGTAGGCGGTAACGAAGCTATCGTAAGCATGGTGGCACTAGAATGCGGTGTAGGCTTTGTACCTAAAGTGGTACTTGATCACTCCAGTATGGCCAACGCAGTAACACAAATTCCAGTAGCAGATATAGAGCCTTACGCGCTCGGATTGTGCTGCTTGCAAGATAAACAAAACGAGCCGCTTATTAACGCTTTTATGCAGCTTAACGTTTAATATGCCGTAACCGTAATTAGCTCGTACTTAACTGTTTAATGAGGTTATCAAGCGCGCGATAGCCCAATGCTTCTGCAATATGTGCCCGCGATACCGCTTTTTCATCTTCAAGGTCCGCAATAGTTCTGGCGACTTTTAACGTGCGATGGAATACCCGCATAGACAAATTGAGTTGCTTTGCTGCAGCTTGAAGAAAGCGCAAATCAGCCTCATCAAGAAGGCAGATATCCGCCAGTTCTCCAGCATGCAGCGCACCGTTTGGCTTTCCTTGACGTTGTTCTTGTTTATACCTGGCTGCGATAACCCGTTCTCGCGTGGCGTGCAGGGAGTCATCTGGCCTATTACCACGCTCTGGTAAGTCATAATCAGGCAGCCGAGGCACTTCCACCTGAATATCTATTCTGTCAAGAAGCGGGCCCGATAACCGGTTTAAGTAGTTAAGCTGCTGCTGCGGTGTCAGCCGGTTGTCGTCAATATCGCCTGTGGGGCTTGGGTTCATCGCTGCTACCAACTGAAAATTAGCCGGATACGTCGCACTTCCTGAAGCTCTAGACAAATGCACGTCGCCAGTTTCAAGTGGTTCGCGCAGTACATCCAACGCTTTGCGGCCAAATTCGGGAAGTTCGTCTAAAAATAAAATACCGTTATGGGCCAGCGATATTTCGCCCGGTACAGGATTGGACCCGCCGCCAGTTAACGCCACGGCAGAACTTGTATGGTGTGGCGAGCGCAAGTGGCGTGTGAGAAATCGTTCAGCATGCAGTTTTTCGCCTTTAACTGAATGAATGGCGGCGACTTCCAGCGCTTCTTCCTCGCTCATATCCGGCAGTAGCGACAGCATTCGGCTAGCGAGCAGGCTCTTTCCCGTACCAGGAGGGCCAACCATAAGTAAATTGTGTGCGCCACTTGCTGCAATAATTAGGGCCCGTTTAGCCTGTTCCTGACCGATAATGTCATCCCATCCGGTATTAGAGATACCCGATGAATGTGAGGTAAAAGGCTGACCCTTTGCGAGCTTTTTATTGCCAGTAAGGTGTTCATAAACAGAAAGCAAGTCAAACGCGGGAAAGCGTGTTGCATGGGAAACCAAAGCGGCTTCAACATCATTATCACCTGGATACACCAGCGCGATATCTTCGTTAGCCGCCGCCATTACCACTGGAATAAGGCCATTAACGGGCTTGATTTCACCATTCAAAGCAAGCTCGCCGACAAAGGCGATATTTAATAAGCTGATATCTGAAATATAGCCCGAGGCGGCTAAAATGCCTACGGCGATAGGAAGGTCGAATCGCCCGCCGAATTTGGGAATATCTGCAGGTGCTAAATTTACGGTTATTCGTTTGGCGGGAAATTCAAAGCCACTGTTGATTAAAGCGCTGCGTACCCGCTCTCGTGCTTCTTTTACACTGGTTTCTGCCATCCCGACCAGTTGAAAAGCAGGTAGGCCATTAGCCAGGTGAATTTCTACACTTACCTCTGGTGCAGACACGCCCTGCCCCGCAAAGGTTTTAACCACAGCCATTCCCATAGGTAAGCCACCCTCTTCTGTACGCTTATTGTTAGAGATAATGAAAATTAAAAACGGCAAGGCCAACATGTTTCGCTCTCGCCCGAATTGGGTAAACTCTAGTGAGAGCGCAACAAAGATGTAACTGTACTTACGGCGGGAATGACGAGAGGAAGACGCTAAGCACAGGTCGAAAACACCATACTTAGCAAAGGCAACCTAAGTGCTAGTGATGATCGTTGTAGAAAACAGGAAGCTGCCAGTGCCAACGCATGGCGCCGAGTCTAAACAATACGGTTGTAACAAGGGCGGCGATACCGCACCACTGTGTTGCAAGGTCAAACTGTAAGCCTATGCCGTAAACGATGCCGCCAGCAATACAGGTCATCGCATAAAGCTCGCCGTTTAGTACGAGCGGTACCTCGCGGCAGATAACGTCTCGTAATAAACCACCAAACACGCCCGTAATGGTGCCCATAGCAACTGCCACTGCCATACCTGTGTCGTTGGCTAAGGCTTTTTCTATACCTACGACGTTAAATAACGCGAGCCCAAAAGCGTCGGCTATTAGTAGGTAGTGAAAGGGAAAGCGAGGGCTTATTCGCAGCCATATGATAGGAATAAAAGCGGCAATAAGCGTGGTGTATAAATAATCGGTGTCGGCAATCCAAAATACGGGAACATCTAACATCACATCACGAAGCGTACCTCCGCCAATGGCGGTAGCACTAGCGAGGACCACCACGCCAAACCCATCCATACGCTTTTGATAGGCCATAAGGGTGCCGGAAATTGCACATACAGCAACACCCGCTAAGTTAAGCCAATGAAACCAATCGAACATGTTTTCTACCCTTTTACTGCCCTTAAGAACTCGCTTTTTCTACCGCAAAAACTTGATCGAACCGTACATTTCATGCTATTTCTTTGCCCAATAACAACACGTCGTTTAAACGTGTGTTGATATAAGGGGTAAAGCCATAACCTCTTACGAACAACATTTCATTTTTATAATACCAATGTAAAGCGGTATTGTAAGTCAAATATATTATTAAAAAACAAAGCGCTACCAATAAGTTAGTAGTTATGCTTTGTCGCCCTTCGCTTGAAAGACCTAAGATGATTTAACACATCATCATTATGACACGCAATTACGAGTAAAACAGCGCGTATTGGAACGACCCAACGCAAGGCTGGTTTGCCACTGTTTTTTCAAAGTTTCACAAAAAAGGTCTAGCATTTAAACCTAGACCTTAAATTAACGGGAAGGATTTATGCCCAAGTTACGTTCTGCAACTACCACGCAAGGTAGAAATATGGCCGGCGCTCGCGCGTTATGGCGCGCAACTGGAATGAAAGACTCTGATTTTGGAAAGCCTATTATTGCAATTGCAAACTCATTTACGCAGTTTGTACCGGGGCACGTTCACCTTAAAGACCTCGGTCAGCTAGTCGCGCGCAGCGTCGAGGAGGCCGGTGGTGTAGCGAAAGAGTTCAACACTATTGCGGTGGACGATGGTATCGCCATGGGGCACAGCGGTATGCTGTACAGCCTCCCTTCTCGTGAAATCATCGCTGATGCAGTGGAATATATGGTAAACGCGCACTGCGCTGATGCCATAGTGTGTATCTCTAACTGCGACAAGATCACGCCGGGAATGTTAATGGCGTCTATGCGTCTTAACGTTCCAGTTGTCTTTGTATCGGGCGGCCCGATGGAAGCCGGTAAAACTAAGCTTTCCGATCAGATTATTAAGCTTGATCTAGTAGATGCTATGGTAGCCGCGGCCGACGATAAGGTAAGCGATGCTGATACCGATGAAATTGAGCGCTCGGCCTGCCCTACCTGTGGTTCATGCTCTGGTATGTTCACTGCTAACTCTATGAACTGCTTAACTGAAGCGTTAGGTTTATCACTGCCGGGTAACGGCTCTATGCTGGCTACTCATGCCGACCGCGAAGGCTTGTTCAAACAAGCAGGTAAGCAAATTGTTGAGCTTTGTAAGCGTTATTATGGCGATGATGATGAAAGCGTTTTGCCGCGCAATATTGCAAACTTCAAAGCCTTTGAAAATGCTATGAGCTTAGATATTGCAATGGGTGGTTCAACAAACACCATTTTGCATTTGCTCGCAGCGGCAATGGAAGGTGAAGTGCCTTTTACTATGGCAGACATCGATCGATTGTCTCGTAAAGTGCCTCATTTATGCAAAGTGGCGCCTTCTACGCCAAAATACCACATGGAAGATGTACACCGCGCGGGTGGCGTGCTAGGTATTTTGAACGAGCTAAATAAGGCGGGCCTGCTGAATACTGATGTTAATCACGTTTTAGGTAAACCGCTTACCGACGTTATCAGCGAATGGGACATCACGAACCCAGAAAACAAAGACGCGATTACTTTTTATCGTGCGGGCCCTGCGGGTATTCGCACAACTAAAGCCTTTAGCCAAGATTGTCGCTGGGATGAAGCCGATGACGACCGCGAAAACGGCTGCATCCGCTCTGTAGAGAATGCGTTCAGCCAAGAAGGTGGTCTTGCTGTGCTCTATGGAAACTTGGCCGAAGATGGCTGTATTGTTAAAACCGCAGGTGTGGACGAGTCTATTCTAAAATTCAACGGAACTGCCCGTATTTATGAAAGCCAGGACGATGCGGTAGCAGGTATTTTAGGCGACGAAGTAAAAGCAGGTGATGTGGTTTTTATTCGTTATGAAGGCCCTCGTGGCGGGCCGGGTATGCAAGAAATGTTGTATCCAACGTCATACTTGAAATCTAAAGGACTAGGTAAGCACTGCGCCTTGGTAACCGACGGGCGTTTTAGTGGCGGCACTAGCGGCTTGTCTATCGGGCATTGCTCACCAGAAGCCGCTAGCGGCGGTGGTATTGGTCTTGTCGAAGATGGCGATAAAATCGAAATCGATATTCCTAACCGAAGTATCAATATCGCCATCAGCGATGAAGAACTTGCAGAACGTCGCGCAAAAATGGAAGCAAGCGATAAGCCTTGGAAACCTAAAAAACGCGTGCGTGAAGTTTCCACATCACTTAAAACCTTTGCCGCGTTAGCAACCAGTGCCGATAAGGGTGCAGTGCGCGATGTCAGTAAGCTGGAAAATTTGTAATGACAGCAACACACGTTAGCGATCACGAGTACTTAAAGAAGATTTTGCTTGCCCCCGTTTACGATGTTGCTGTGGCCAGTGAGCTTTCTTATATGTCTTTGCTTTCGGCTGAACTGGGTAATGAAATCTTTCTAAAACGGGAAGATCAGCAGCCAGTAAAAAGCTTTAAACTGCGCGGTGCGTATAATCGTATTTGCTCGTTAAGCGAAAAACAGCTTCAAGCTGGCGTTATTGGCGCATCAGCGGGTAATCATGCCCAAGGCTTAGCGTATAGTGCAAAAATGAAAGGCATTCAGGCGACCATCGTCATGCCGGAAACCACACCCGATATCAAGGTCGACGCAGTACGCCGCTTTGGCGGTGAAAACGTCAATGTGGTATTGCACGGTACCAGCTTTGACCAAGCAAGCAATCACGCCAAAGCACTATGTGAAACCCATGGTTATACCTTCGTACCGCCCTTCGACGACCCTGATGTTATTGCAGGGCAAGGTACGGTTGCACGAGAGCTGCTAGAGCAAAATCCAAATCTTGATATTTTGTTTATTGCCGTTGGCGGCGGTGGCTTAGCCGCGGGTATTGCGGTGTACCTAAAGCAATTAAAGCCAAGCATAAAAATTGTTGCGGTTGAGTCGGAAGAGTCGGCTTGTTTTATTAAGGCAAAAGCACAAGGCGAGCCTACTGAGCTCGAAAGCGTCGGCATCTTTGCCGATGGCGTTGCCGTTAAAATTATGGGTCAAGAGACCTTCCGCCTGTGTAATCGTTTAGTGGATGAAACCATCACCGTTACTAACGATGAAATTTGTGGCGCAATCAAAGATATCTTCGATGATACGCGTGTTATTGCTGAGCCTGCGGGCGCGCTTTCGGTGGCGGCAATTCGCAAATATGCCAAGCAGAATGACCTCAATGGCAAAAAGCTAGGCGGTATTCTGTGTGGGGCAAACATAAACTTTCATACACTTCGCTATGTATCTGAACGCTGTGAGCTCGGTGAACAAAAAGAAGCGGTATTTGCGGTTAAAATTCCTGAAACTAAAGGTGCGTTTAAACAGTTTTGCGAGTGCGTTGGGGCTAAAGCGATTACCGAATTTAACTATCGCTATGCAAGTGAAAGCGAAGCGCACATTTTTGTGGGGGTTAAGCTTAAGGGCGGACAGCAAGAGTTTGCTGCGCTGCAAGGTGATCTTGAAAGCAAAGGGTACGACTGCGTTAACTTAACCGACAATGAATTAGCAAAACTTCACGTTCGACATATGGTGGGGGGCCGCCCGCCAACCATACTCAACGAACAAGTGTTTAGCTTTGAGTTTCCAGAGCGACCCGGTGCCTTACTGAATTTCCTAAACACATTGGGCGAACAGTGGAACATTACGCTGTTTCACTATCGCAACCATGGCGCAGCAGAAGGTTTGGTATTAGCTGGATTTGATATTGCCCCTGAGAGCCGTGACGACTTTAACCAGCACGTCGCAGAACTTGGTTACAAGGTAGAAGAGGTAACAGATAATCCGGCTTATCGCTTTTTCTTGTCTCAACCTGCCTAGAAATATTGCTAAGTAAATGCTTGGCTGAACCCGTTTTCGCTTTGCATTGTTTCACGTTAAGCCCAGGCTTACCGAGGAGCGTTGCAAAGCGACATTACGCGCAACCTCACCTAATTTAAAAGCCAATGTGTAATCACGCTGGGTACGCTTAGACCTAGGTTTATTTGATGTTGTCATAAAGAAGTCCTCTTTATGTCAACCTATTTCAGGATGGGATATGCCGCATAAAAAAGCCCATGTTTCTACATGGGCTTTTGCTTTTAAAAGCGAATATCCGTCGTGAACAGTACTACTCAGCCGGACCGTTAAGCGCTACGTTTTCTAAGTGCTGCATCATTTCAGGCCAAATGAGTGCCATGACGTCTTGACGAAGGGCCTCACACTCTTCTGAGTATTTGAGACTGCCATCTTTTTCAGAATCTAACCAATGGTTTTCTTTAAGTGCACCAATGAAACTAGACAGTACATTCTTGTCGTAAAACTCTGGTGAGCTTAGCCCGTAAAGCGCAGACAAGCGCTCTGCAACTTGCTTGCTCTCGCGCTCTAGTGCGCTGCGGCTTATTACTTTTTCTTTATCAAGAATAGTCAGTACTACGGCATAACGCTGCAATGTTTCCTGCATACAACGGCTCAACAGCCATGCTGAATGGAATTCTTTACAGTGCGCATCCGGAGGAAGAAGCTCTCCTTCTTTTTGACGTAAAAGTCCATTATCTAACAGAGCCGTGACCAGTGCATCGGTATGGGCAAGGGCTTCATCTTGGGTAAGGTGCAAAAACAGTTCTTTTTGCAATAAAGGATAAAGCGCTGCAATAAGCTGTAGTATTTCGTTCTTTGTTGCCCCTTTCTTCGCGAAAACAGACGCCATAATCAAGCCTGGAATCGCAAACAAGTGCAAAATATTATTTCGATAATAGGTAAGGTAAACCGCTGACTTAGGCTGAGGACTAATTAGCCTGCCATAATCGTCTTCTTTTATATCAAAGCGACCGAGTTTTAGCGTATCGCGCAGTAATTCTTCAGCCGTCGACTCTGGGATTGTTGCATCTTCACTAAAGGGGACAGCCTTAAACAAATCCATAAAATCGCCGATGGCTTGTTTTAACTCAGACTCGCTCATAGTTTGAGTTTTTGAAGACAACAAACACAGCGAGGTTAGCGCCATGCCGTTTAACGCAGCAGCGCGGTTTATGCGAGTCATAACGTTGTTTGCTAATTCATTAACCGCTGGCGTTAACCACGCAGGCTTTTTCTCAGGCTCAGCATCGCGACAGTCACGCCAGTTTGGCACGTGAGTTTCGAGAAACTGGTTAAGCGCGATTGGTTCACCAAAGTTAACATAACCGTGGCCGTAGTTTTTTAGTTTACGAATGGCTGAAAACACCTGAAGATTAGACTCTTTTTTCTTCTTAGAGCCTTTAAGTTCATTGAGGTAACTCTTTACTTCCATTACATTTTCGTAGCCAATGTAAACAGGCACGATGCTGACTGGGCGATTAACCCCTTTAAGCATGGCTTGAATGGTCATGGCTAGCATGCCTGTTTTCGGCGGTATCAAACGACCGGTGCGGCTGCGGCCACCTTCTGGGTAATACTTTACTGAATAACCCTTATTGAACAGTAACTCTAAATATTCTCTAAATACGGCAGTGTATAGCTTGTTACCTGCGAAACTGCGGCGTAGGAAGAACGCTCCGCCACGACGAAACATTTTGCCCACAGGCCAAAAATTGAGATTTATGCCCGCTGCAATATGTGGCGTTACCATACCTTCATGATAAATCACGTAAGTCAGCAACAGGTAATCCATATGGCTACGGTGACAGGGCACGTAAATAATCTCGTGGCCGTTTGCGGCTAGCTCACGAATACGGTCTGCATGACCTACGCTAATACCGTTATATATCTTGTTCCAAATGCGGGTGAGCAGCCTATCACCGAACCTGATCAGTCCCTCACGGTAATCTGCAGCGATTTCCGTGATATAGCCTTGAGCTGTCTCTTTTGCTTTCTCGTGAGACACTTTCTTGCTTCGTGATTCTTCAGCAATGGCTCGACGAACTGCATCAGAGCCCAACACACTATTATTTAGTTCTTGCCGCTCTAACAACGTAGGGCCAGTCATACTTTGGCGTTTGCGCTGAAAGTGAGTGCTTGCTACTCGCACTAGTTTGTGAGCAATGCTTTGATCGCTGCCATGTTGGTTAGACATCGCTCGTGCTGACACTGCTTTGGAATAGTTGATGAAGTTATCACGGCCCAAAAATAACACGATGAATAACTTGCGAAGCCAGCTTGGTGCTGCGGCTTCTGTGATCAAGTCACTCAAGCCTGGATTACCACGACCGGGAGCTCTTCCCCACGTTACATATACAGGCACGACCTGCAAATCCAAGTTTTCATGGTCTCTGTGCAAATGAAAAAGGTCAGTAAAAACCTCTTCGATACCCGTATCTTTCGGTGATGAGCGAAAAATGGGTTGGGTTTTTCGCAGAAACAGTGTCGATGAATATTCCCTGCCCGCTAGCGTGAGCGTTTCGGTTGGACTAGGTAAACCTAGCGCTTCGGTCGACATTCTCAATGCGAGCTGGTCTGTCACTGAGTTTGAGGGAAGAAGATAAACAATCGGCTTGCTTTTATCTATTCCAAGTTCGGTCTCAACGTTTACTGGGATACTGTGGGCTTTTACCAGTAACTTAACAGGATAATGAAATACCGACAGGAGGGCTTTTCGCATCCACGACATGAATTGTGTAATCCTATGAAATAAAAACGGGTGAAGTGTAACATAATCGCTTTACGATCTCGCGATATGCCATTTTCATTGCTGTAATGACTAGATCATAGCGCACAAGTTCAAAAACTTGTCCTCCTTTTATTTAGTAAACGTTTTTCACTACTCCGCTTATACTTTTTTACTACCCATAATGCCCCGTATTTTGTTGCTATACCGAGTCACTGTTACTACTTTTTATATAGGTAAAAATTAATGAGCTACACGTAGTGAACGATCAATCTCGTTTAAAAACCATTGACGATTTCATGCTGAACAGTGAATTACCTTTGGACTTAGATGACCTAATGGTGATTCTTGCTGAGGCATATCAAGTTCCGATAGCGCTTATAGGTATTGTAGGTCAATACGAAGAAACGTTTAAAGCCAAATTCGGTACAGATTTAGCTCGTATAAATCGAGAGCATGCTTTTTGCAGCCGCGTGGTAGACGAAAAGAAACAACTTGTCGTGTGCAACGCCAATGAAGATCCCCGTTTTTCAGATAACCCTTTGGTTACTGGCGAACCCAATATTTGTTTTTACGCGGGAACTCCCTTGAAAATAAATAACCAAGTGGTTGGCGCGGTCTGCCTGATTGATAGTAAGCCGCGGGAGATGGACGAGAAGCGTTTGAAGTTATTAGAAAGAGTGGGTGCATTAGTCAGCCAGCACATATCTCTTTCACGAGAACATGAAGTGCTGAAGAGGGAGCATGGCCTAATAGAAAAGTCTCCTATTGTTTTAGCGACATGGCGATACGACACCTCATTACGGTTAGTTCATATATCAAATAACAGTGAACGAGTGTTGGGCATTTCAGCCCACGATTTGCTTGAGGGCTTGGTTGAGCTTAGCGATGTTATAACACAGGAAGCGGATAATGCGTTTACCTTTGCTATGCAGGCACACATGGAAGGGGTTGAATCTCATTCATGTCGTTTACAAATCACTACGCCTAGCAGAACTATTTGGGTGAGTATGATCTCGACTGCGAATTTTAGAGAGGATGGTGCGTTATATTCCGTACAGGCATTTCTATTTGATACGAGTGATCAAAAATACGTCGAAGATAAGCTGAATAAGACAAACCAGAGAATGCGTTTATTGTTAGAAGCTTCGGAGTTAGGTACATGGGATTGGAATTTAGCCGCCGACGTTAATCAAGTAAATAAGCGATGGTGCGATATTGTTGGTATTGAATATGAATATTACGATACCAGCGCGCGTTTTTTTCGGCAGCTTATTCACCCTGCTGACTACGTTAATGTAGAAAAAATGCTTCACGATCATTTGAAAGGCAAAACAAGTATTTTCAATACGACGTTTCGTATGAAACATACTAATGACTCATGGGTTTGGGTGGAAAGCTACGGGAAAACGGTAGAAACCGATGAAAGAGGAAGGCCAGTCCGTATTGCAGGCATTCATCGCGATATTACCGAGAGGATGGAGCGAGAGCTTCACGAGAAGAAAAAGACCCAGCTACTTCAGTTTATCAATAAGACCCGAGCGTCTTACCTACAAAATAATGATTTGACCTTGGCCTGCCAGACAGTACTGCCTGAATTAATTGATATTTCTGACAGTCAATTCGCATTTATAGGTCAAATGAAGGGAGAGGGGGAAACGTCACGGCTTTTCATACATGCCATATCCGAAATAGTGTGGGATAGCAGTAGCTTCACTCAATATAATGAATACAAAAAGCGAAATTTGTATTTTAGTAATTTCAATAATCTTTTCGGAACCACCATTGTGACGGGCGAAGTGACCATTAGCAATGTATCGGGAAGTCACCCTAACTCTAAAGGGGTACCTAAAGGCCATCCGCGAATAAGTCGATTTTTAGGATTGCCGATAAAGATTAAAGACAGAGTGGTGGGAATGATTGGGCTAGCGAACAAGTTTGACGTTTATACCGTCGAAGATGCTGAGTTTTTACAGCCCCTGTTAGACGCCCTTGCAGGGCTTTTCTATGCTGTCGAGCAAGAAGAAGGAAGAGCCATTGCAGAAGAAAAGCTGCGCCGGTTAGCGATGACCGACTCTTTAACAGGGTTGTACAACCGCCGTGCTTTTTTAGATGAATGTGATACGGTGTTACAAAGGCACGGCAGTGGCTGCGTTGCCATCATCGACGTGGATCATTTTAAAAAGGTTAACGACACCTACGGGCACGATGCCGGCGATCAAGCGCTTATCATGATTGCAGGTAAGATTGCTAAACAAAATCAGGCGCCTGGCGTGGTAGCGCGACTTGGTGGGGAGGAGTTTGCGCTCGTCGTTTTTGGTGAAACCAAAGAAGAAATACATGTCCAATTAGAGGCTTTGCGCATCGCTGTTGAGGAAAGCACGCTCACCTATGAATCGGACAAAATAAGCCTAACTATTAGTATAGGGGCTGCATTCATTGAGGACACGTTTGGCATAGACTTTAGCTCGCTTTTATCTGATGCCGATAAATCACTGTATTTAGCGAAAGAAAAAGGAAGAAACAAGGTGGTTTGGGTGAGTTAAGGGCAAAAGACAAGGCAAGTGCTTGTTATTTGTTTTTAGGTGTATATACTTACAGGAACTGTATGAACAGACAGGTCTTTTATGCGCCCACTCACAGCTCGACAAACTGAAGTTTTAGAACTAATCAAGACAACTATGCAAGAAACGGGTATGCCGCCTACCCGTGCTGAAATTGCTCGTCAACTTGGCTTCCGATCTGCTAATGCAGCCGAAGAACATTTAAAGGCGCTGGCGCGAAAAGGCGTGATAGAAATTCTTCCGGGCACGTCCCGAGGCATCAAGCTAAATATTCCTCTTGAGAGTGAAGCGGCTGAGGAAGAAGGTTTGCCGCTTATAGGGCGCGTTGCCGCTGGTGAGCCTATTCTGGCGCAAGAGCATGTCGAATCGCACTATAAGGTAGACCCAGCGTTGTTCAAGCCTCAGGCTGACTTTTTACTTCGTGTAAACGGCATGAGCATGAAGGACATCGGTATTTTAGACGGAGATTTGCTAGCGGTTCATCGCACGACGGATGTTCACAATGGTCAGGTTGTTGTTGCCCGTGTAGACGAAGATGTTACGGTTAAGCGCTTGGAAAGGCGAGGCCGTGAAGTATTGCTACATGCTGAAAATGAAGAGTTTGCGCCAATTAAAGTTGATCTCGCTAACGAGCCGTTTGCCATTGAAGGTATCGCGGTGGGCGTTATTAGAAACGCAGACTGGATGTAAGGTTTTAGCAACTTTGATTAAAAGCGGCGCATTAGCCGCTTTTTTTATGCCTCTTTATCCCCTCCCCACTCATCGTATTGGCAACTTAGGGTTTAATGTCTTGGTAAAAGTACTCAGCATTACTGCTCTATTTTTGATTAATTTCGCCGGTATTGAAATTGCTATTTGTTGCTGAGACAGTCAATTCCGAATTCGAGCGCTGTTTGAAAGTGATGTTTACTCGCTAAATACTTTCCTATTTTTTAGTAATTTAGAATAAAAGTATCGCCGACCCCGTGTTCAAAATGAGCGTTTAATCTCAACGCCCATCAAGTTATGGCGGCCTCAACGTTACTCGCCTTATGTCATGCTATGCAATTCTCAAATGATTAAATTTTGACCGTTTCATTAAATTTTTAATAGAAAAGACTAGACGGCGCGACATTATTGAGCAATTCTTATACAGAGATTAACAAAATAATAACAATGACTCTAAATTTGTTTTACAAGTTGAGGTAAAGGGTCAAGCGTTCGCAATTCATTTGGTAGGGTATCGCGCTCAGAGAAGGCGTCTTCAGTCCTACCATTACGGAGGTGCTGAGTGAAACAACAAACGACCATATTGGCAAAGTGGTGTGCAACCATATCAGCTTTGCTTTTCTCTTCATTGCTTTTCGCACAGGAAACGGCAGAAGAAGTTTCTTCATTGAACTTGAGGCGCGGCGCGACCGATATCAGTGGCCAAGTATATGACCTTCATATGCTGATGTTTTTCATTTGCGTCGGCATTGCGGTAGTGGTTTTTGGCGTAATGTTTGTTTCTATGTATTTACATAGAAAATCTCGAGGCGCCAAGCCAGCAAATTTCCATGAAAATGTAAAAGTGGAAATTGCATGGACAGTTATCCCCTTTCTCATACTTATCTTTATGGCGGTTCCCGCAGCGAACACCCTCATTGCCATGGAGGATACCACTGAACCCGATATGACGGTGCTAGTAACGGGTTCGCAGTGGAAATGGCACTACAAGTACATGGATAGCGACGTGGAATTCTATTCACTTCTAGCTACTCAGCGGGAACAAATCGAAAACAAGTTTGCAAAAACAGATAACTATTTGTTGGAAGTCGATCGCCCGCTTGTCATTCCTACGGGCAAAAAAGTTCGTTTTCTTATTACTTCTGACGACGTGATTCATTCTTGGTGGGTACCTGACTTCGCCGTGAAGAAAGACGCAAATCCCGGGTTCATCAATGAGTCGTGGGCGAAAGTAAACGAACCGGGAATTTACCGCGGACAGTGCGCAGAACTTTGCGGAAAAGATCACGGTTATATGCCGGTTGTAGTTATCGCCAAAGAGCCTGCTGAGTTTGATAAATGGATGGGTGAACAAGAGGAAAAGGTTCGTCGGGCGAAAGAAGAAGAACAGCGATTACTTTCAATGAACATGTCAATGGATGAGTTGATGAAAGAGGGCGAGCGCGTCTATAACGCTACGTGTGCCGCCTGTCATATGCCTAACGGTGAAGGTTTGCCAGGCGTATTTCCTGCGTTAAAGGGCAGCAAAATGGCCCTTGAAGATCAAAAAGGCCATATTGATATCGTGCTTCACGGTAAATCGGGCACGGCGATGCAGGCATTTAACAAAATGCTTAGCCTAAAAGAAATAGCGGCGGTGGTTACCTATGAACGAAATGCATGGGGAAACAATACCGGAGATATGGTTCAGGCCAAAGATGTCAACGCTGTGGCAAACGGAAACTAGGAGCAGATCATGAGCAAAGCAACTGAAGTTATCTCGCCAGATACCTCTGCGCCCCACGCTGGCCACGGGCATGATGAGCATAACCATGAACACCACGATCACATTCCAAAGGGGATAACTCGCTGGCTGTTTACCACTAATCACAAAGACATTGGCACACTCTACCTATGGTTTGCTTTTATTATGTTTTTAGTGGGTGGAGCGATGGCGATGGTCATTCGAGCCGAACTCTTTCAACCAGGTCTACAGATAGTTGAGCCGAACTTCTTTAATCAAATGACCACGGTACATGGGCTTATCATGGTATTTGGGGCGGTGATGCCCGCCTTTACAGGACTGGCTAACTGGTTAATTCCAATGATGATTGGCGCGCCAGATATGGCACTGCCTCGAATGAACAACTGGAGTTTTTGGATATTACCGGGTGCGTTTTTAATCTTGCTTAGCTCGCTCTTTATGGAGGGAGGCGGCCCTGCGTTTGGTTGGACTTTTTACGCTCCACTTTCAACCACTTATAGCGGGGATTCAACGGCGCTTTTCGTGTTTTCTGTTCATATCATGGGTATTTCGTCAATCATGGGAGCGATTAACGTAATCGTTACCATATTTAATATGCGTGCGCCGGGTATGACGTGGATGAAAATGCCCCTGTTCGTGTGGACATGGCTAATAACTGCGTTTTTACTTATAGCGGTTATGCCGGTGCTCGCGGGGGCGGTAACCATGGTATTAACTGATAAGTTCTTTGGCACGAGTTTCTTCGATGCTGCTGGTGGTGGCGACCCTGTTATGTTCCAGCATATATTCTGGTTCTTTGGGCATCCTGAAGTTTATATTATGATTCTGCCAGCGTTTGGCATTATTTCTCAAATAGTCCCTACCTTCTCTAGAAAGCAGCTCTTTGGCTATGCGTCGATGGTTTATGCTACCGCGTCGATAGCTCTGCTATCGTTTATTGTATGGGCTCACCATATGTTTACGACAGGGATGCCGGTGTACATGGAAATGTTCTTCATGTTTGCCACCATGCTTATTTCTGTGCCAACAGGTGTGAAAGTGTTCAACTGGGTTGCGACAATGTGGCGGGGCTCTCTAAGCTTTGAAATGCCGATGATGTTCGCTATCGCTTTTATTGTGCTTTTCACTATTGGCGGTTTATCAGGGTTAATGCTTGCGATTACGCCCGTTGACTTCCAATACCACGACACGTATTTCGTTGTGGCTCATTTCCACTATGTTTTGGTTACAGGTGCTGTCTTTTCCATTATGGCTGCTGTCTATTATTGGCTGCCTAAATGGACAGGGAAAATGTACGACACCACACTTGCAAAGTGGCATTTCTGGTGCTCGCTCATTTCAGTAAATGTTCTGTTCTTCCCCATGCATTTTGTTGGTTTGGCAGGTATGCCTCGCCGTATTCCAGATTATGCACTGCAGTTCGCCGACTTCAATAAATGGATAAGCTTGGGCGGCTTTGCATTTGGCCTTTCTCAACTGATCTTCTTGGCGCTACTTATCAAGGCGTGTAAGAAGCAGGGGGAGGCCGTGTCATCACAAGTATGGGATGGCGCAGAAGGTCTAGAATGGGAGATTCCATCGCCTGCTCCTTATCACACATTCGAAACACCGCCCGTTGTGAAATAAGCAGGCAGTTGTTGCTATGAATGTGGACAGTGTGGATAACAATCCACACTGTCTAGATGGTGGAGTAATTAGATTTTTTTTTCACACGTCTAATTGCCCTCACCTTTGGATTTAACCGGAGGTAGCGTGATGTCACAACAAAGTGCAAATAACAAAATGGTGATCAAGCTAGTTGCGATTGTCATCGGCATGTTTGGCTTCGGCTTCGCCCTGGTGCCCCTTTACGATGTGTTTTGCGACGTTACAGGGATTAACGGCAAGACAGAGGGAAGCGCAGCGGTTTACCAATCAGTAGAAATTGATGAATCCAGGGAAGTCACGGTCGAGTTTATAACCCGAACCAACTCTGGAATGCCTTGGGTATTTCGTGCTGAAACCAAACGCGTAAAAGTTCATCCTGGTGAACTCAATACTGTCTCTTTCTACGTGAGAAACCCAGCGTCGAGTAATATTGTGGCGCAAGCAATTCCTTCTGTATCTCCTGGTATGGCAGCGCTCTACTTAAACAAAACCGAATGCTTCTGCTTTAACCAGCAGCCTCTGGATGCAGGGAGTGAAGCGTATATGCCCATGCAGTTTTACGTCGACCCTCAGCTACCAAAAGATATTACATTTTTTACATTGCAGTACACACTCTATGACGTCACAGCGCGAGCAAGTGACCTAACGACAACACCGAATCCCTTTATGACTTCAGCACCGTCTGCCGGTGAATAGACGCAAGGGGTAAGGAGAAAAAAATGCAGTCCGAAATTCAGAATAACGACTATCAAAAATATTATGTACCCGCGCAAAGCCCTTGGCCAATTGTAGGAGCTGTTGCTTTATTCCTCATCGCCGTAGGCGCAGGCAACTTTGTGGTTGAAGCAACGAGAGGTGAAGCCGGCTATGGAGGTTATATTCTTTTAGCTGGTATTGCTGTTTTACTCGTGATGTTGATTGGCTGGTTTAAAAATCAAATCGATGAATCGATGGCGGGGCTTTATAGCGATCAGTTGGGCCGTTCCTATCGACAGGGAATGAGCTGGTTTATTTTCTCAGAAGTCATGTTCTTTGCCGCGTTCTTCGGTGCACTTTATTACGCGAGATTCATTGCTGTGCCATGGCTGGGTGGGGCATCAAACAACGCCATGACCAACGAGGTGTTATGGCCAACCTTTGAGGCGATGTGGCCCCTTGTTACTACGCCTGGTGGCATTACCACACAAGAGATGAGTGCCGCAGGTCTTCCAACTATAAATACTGTCATTCTGCTTATTTCTTCAATTACCCTGCATTTTGCGCACGTAGGGTTGGAGCAAAATAAGCGTAAGCAATTAACTTTGATGCTTGGCATAACGATTTTACTTGGGTGTGGGTTCTTGTTCCTTCAGGTGGAGGAATATATCCATGCTTATCGCGATTTAGGGCTAACACTTCAGTCAGGCATTTACGGAAACACCTTTTTTATGCTCACTGGGTTTCATGGTATGCACGTCACGTTGGGTACCATCATTCTGATCGTACTATTTTTCAGAGTGTTAAAAGGGCACTTTTCGCCAGACAACCATTTCGCGTTTCAAGCGGGGAGCTGGTACTGGCACTTCGTAGACGTAGTGTGGGTAATGCTCTACATCTTTGTCTACGTGCTATAAAAAAAGCCCCCAGACTCAATAAGGTCTTGGGTTTGGGGTAATCAAGCCTGTACCAATAGCGATAAGGATAAGAATGACAATGATGGCAGAAGTGAGGACACGTCGACCAATATATTTACTCATGGGGCCTTTTGTCGTGTCATTTTTAATCATAACTCGCATTGCCATGAACAAGTTCACAATCATAAATAGCACTAAAGCAATAAGGACGATTTTTATTAGCATACGGACCTCTATTTTTATTCTAATGTGCCACGGAGCCAGATAATCATGTTTTCTCGCCCACGCCATTTTATACCCTGGTTACTTACGGGTATTAGTGTGGCAGCTATGTGCGGCTTGGGATACTGGCAACTTGAGCGCATGGTCCAAAAGCAGCAACGTTTAGCTAGCATAGCGCAAAAGCAAAGTAATGGAACCTTGAGTTTAGAAGCAGCGCTGACGCATTCAGACCCTCGTGACATTATTGTATCGGTAAAGGGGCAGCTCGATGGTAATCACGTTCTTCTTTTAGATAATCAGATACACAATCAGCGCGTTGGCTTTGATGTTTTGGCACCGGTTTATACAAACGCGGGATGGTTGCTCGTCAACTTTGGCTGGTTACCAGCGCCAGATCTAGTAAGAACCCTACCGAACATAAGTTTATCGAGCGAAACACGGGCGTTCGAAGGCGTTATTAGTGTGCCTGGCGAAAACCCGCTGGTGAGAGAAACGAATATGTCGCTTTCTACCAGCCCAACACTTATTCAACACATAGACTTTTCTGCACTTGGCAGTGCGCTAGAGCGAAAGTTTTTACCGTTTATTCTTCACCTTACAACGCCTGATCCCACCTATGTGCGCGAATACAAAGCCGTTGTAATGTCTCCAGAAAAGCACCTTGGTTACGCCGTTCAATGGTTTGGGTTAGCCATCGCGGCAGCGGCCATCGGCGGCTATGCAATTAGTAAGAAAGGACGAAGTTATGAGTAATACTGCTTCAAAGAAAACCTTAATAATTATGGTGGCAGTGTTTGTTTTGCCGGTGGTATTGGCAAAGCTAGCACTTGAAAATGACTGGTTTACCAAAGGCGCTACCAATAAGGGGCAACTGTTGTCGCCCACTATTGATATGGGGGCTTTACTTGACGACGCAGATCCAAAATGGCGTTTACTCTACGTTATGCCAGACGAGTGTGATGCCGTATGTGAGAATGCACTGTTTAGCATTAATCAAGTGTGGCTGGCACTGGGAAAAGAATCTGACCGCGCTCAAGCACTAGTTGTCACCACATCCTCCAGTGATAAACGTGCAATAGCTGCCCTACGTGAATACCCTTTCGTTGAGACAATGAGGGTTACCACACCCACCTCTCTTGCCTCAAGCAGTGTTTACATTGTAGATACGCAGAATAATGCCATGCTCTTTTACGAGATTAGGGATGATAGAAAAGATGCTGTGATGGAAAGTCGCAATATGCTGGCCGACATGAGAAAGCTCTTGAAATTATCACGCATAGGGTAATCGCTATGAAAAAGTTAACACTATTTAGTATTTTCCTTGCAGCGGTTGTCATAATTTTAGGTGCCTATACACGTTTGACCGATGCGGGCCTTGGTTGTCCCGACTGGCCTGGATGTTACGGCAACCTTACCGTGCCCTTAAGTGAAGAGAAAGTGGCTCAGGCAAACGCAGCCTATCCAGAGCGTCCTGTCGAGGCATTCAAAGCGTGGAATGAGATGATTCATCGTTACTTCGCTGGGACCCTAGGGCTTTGTGTGTTGGCTATTGCTATCATTGCGGTAAGACAGCGTCATAAAGGTACGCCGGTGAAGCTTCCTCTGCTTCTACTTGGATTAATAATTTTTCAAGCTGCCCTTGGCATGTGGACAGTAACGCTCAACTTACTCCCTGTCGTCGTAATGGGGCATCTACTGGGAGGCTTTTCGGTTCTATCCTGTCTTTTTGTGCTTTATTTACGTTTACGCAATCGCACTTACGAAGCATACCATTTGGGTCTAAACGATGTCCCAATCGAAAAGGCAGCCTCAGATACGTCACAGAAAGCTAATTCATTTCAGTCATCCCTTAAACTTGCAGCTTTTATTGGCGCAGGCGTTCTAATAACGCAGATTGCGCTTGGGGGTTGGACCTCTGCTAACTACGCCGCACTTGCGTGCACAGAGATGCCTGTTTGTGAGAGTGGTTGGCAAGACCGTATTGATATCCCCGGAGCCTTTAGCGTTCCTGATGCACAAAACTATGAATTTGGCGCTCATGATTATGGTGAGCGAGTCACTATGCATATTGTTCATAGGTTAGGTGCTCTCATTACCTTTGTGTATTTACTCGCCTTGGGGATTAGTGTTTTAGTAAGCCACTACGCTACATCAAAACAAAAACATGTAAGTGCATTTATGATACTAGCGCTATTCACACAGGTGGCTTTAGGTATCAGTAATGTAGTCTTCATGTTGCCACTCGCCGTGGCCGTTTTGCACAACGCGGTGGCTGCGATACTGCTTCTATCGTTGATAAATCTAATTTTTACGCTAGTGACAAGGACACAGCATACGCGTGCCCTCAACAATGATAGACAAAATAGTCATGCATTATCAGGTTCACGTCCATTGCATAGTGCTGGCGCATTCAGAACGGACGCTTCGACACCTAACGCTATTGCTGGGTCAACGTCTTCTCATATTCTCCCTAGAGCTCCAGGAGGTTTCTATGGCTAAATCGGTTTCGCTACACGCTCGTTCATCTCGCCAACATCAGGTCGTAACGTGGCGTGATTATTATGAAATGACTAAGCCTAATGTGGTTATGCTGCTCCTATTAACCGCCCTTGTGGGTATGTGCTTAGCCACGCCATACTGGGTCAATGCAAAAATTCTGATAGGTGGTTTGTTAGGCATTGGCATGCTGTCAGCTTCTGCAGCAGTTATTAATCATGTTGTAGATCATAAGATTGATAGTGTTATGGCGCGTACCTTTAACCGACCGGTAGCTAAAGGCAAGGTGAGTATTAACCACGCGCTATGGTTTGCTGGCACCTTGGGAGTATTGGGCTTTGTTGTGCTTGCTCTTTTCGTAAACATGCTAACAGCGTGGTTAACCTTGGCCAGTTTGGTTGGCTATGCGTTCATATACACAATGTACCTAAAGCGCGCTACGCCACAAAATATCGTTATTGGTGGGTTAGCGGGGGCTGCTCCTCCTCTTTTGGGGTGGACCGCGGTAACAGGAGAAGTTCACTCTCACGCATTGCTGCTCGTACTCATCATTTTTACATGGACTCCACCCCATTTCTGGGCGCTGGCCATTCACAGAGAGAAAGACTACGCCAAAGCCAAGGTGCCTATGTTGCCGGTAACCCATGGCGTTGCCTTTACTAAAACTTCTGTTCTGCTGTATACCGTATTGTTAGGGCTCGTTTGTTTACTTCCTTATCTGACAGGAATGAGCGACCTTATATACTTGATAGGCTCAAGTCTTCTCAATATTGGTTTTTTGTATTATGCGTTAAAACTTAAATTCGATGCGCAACCTGAAACTGCAATGAAAACTTTTAGGTTTTCAATTATTCATCTCATGGTATTGTTTGTTGTACTACTCTTAGATCACTATGTACCATTGAGTTTATGAATCAACGAACTATCGTCGGCCTTGTTGCATTTTTAGCACTATGTGCGGGCATCGTCGGGGCGCTTTATATCGCGCCCCCATCGGTTGAAAGCCAACCTGAATACTTTCAAGCCTATCCTGAACCTCGTGAAATCACGCCGTTCGAATTAACATCACATGATGGCGACGTTTTCAATAACGCATCGTTGAAAGGGCAATGGAGTCTTGTGTTTGTGGGCTATACCTTTTGCCCTGATATCTGCCCTACCACCATGGCTGAATTGAACGGTATATACCCTGAACTAAAAGCCCTAGAGAGTGTCCAACCTATTAGAGTTGTTTTTGTGTCGGTGGATCCAAAACGCGATTCAGTAAAACGACTCGCAGAGTACGTAAACTATTTTAATGAGGAATTTATCGCCATAACCGGTGAGCATAAGGCGCTTTTTCCCTTCGTTCGCAATTTGGGAATGATGTATGCTATCGCAGAAAGCACCGATAACCCCAATTATTTAGTTGATCACAGTGCTTCTGTTGTACTTGTCGACCCTGAAGCTAGGGTGATAGGAAGATTTAAACCGAAAAGAGAGCCAGGGAAGCTATCGGTAAGTGATCCTCAGCAAATATTGGCAGACATGCCAGTAATTATTTCGAAGCAGTAATATGGAAATCAAAATCAGGCAAGGCATAGCATCTGATGCGGCGCAAACTACGCCGCTTATATTAAACGCGGCACAGTCATTGTTAACGTCTATTTTCGGACACAATAAAAATAAAACAGCCGATGGCTATCTTGCTCACGCTTGGGAGTTAGGTGGTGGCCAGTACGGTTTCAAGAACCACTGGGTAGCGAGTAAAGGCAACGAAGTACTGGGTGTTGTCACTTCATGGCATAGTAAGCTAGGAGCTGCGTTCGATAGAGCGACGCTTGATAGTATCACGTCATATTTCACTCTTGACGAAGCCATGGCGGTTCTAATGCGCAATCAAACGGTTGCTGTAAATCTTACTCCTCCCACAACCAGTGAGTTAATGATAGGGCACCTTTCTGTTGCCGAAAGCGCGAAGCGCAGCAAAGTAGGCTCTCGATTAGTCGATACCATGCATAAGAGGGCGGAAAAGCTGAAAAAGCGTAAGCTGGTGCTAGATGTTGAAGTGTCGAACATTCCGGCTATTCGCTTTTACCAGCATCATAACTTCCAAGAAGAGTCGATAAACAAAGGCTTTATACGGTTTGCAAAGCCTGTATAGGTAAACGTTTTCTTATATAAGTGCGGGCTTAATAATACTCGCTCGCACCTAGCCTGAGTCTCGCTAATAATTGCGCCCTAGTCAGGATAATTACCCTTTTCGTCTGCCACAAAAAAAGGTGTTGAGTACCAATAATAGCGCCCTGCTTGTGTTTTTGACGGCGCCGTACAGTTCACCCGTGAACGTCCCACCGGAAGTGTTTCACTCAGATTAAAAGAAAGCACGCTGCCTTCAACGCTTGTCTTTATGGTATCGCCACCAAAAAAACAGTTCACTTGGGCAAGGCGCACGTCATCACTGTTTATCGTTAAGCTGATAGGTGATGATAGCTTTCGTGTTGTCATGCGAGGGTTTTCATGTGAACTGTGCGTTACCGGCATAGCAAGGCTATTTAACTTAGTTTTTAGTGTCGCTAGATTGGCATATGGGCCTGCCGCCGGAAAACGCGGAAGCGCCTGCATGTTACTCGTTGGGCCTACTGCCCCTGAGTGTTGGCCGAACCCAATGTAACCTTCCGTTTTAAGCTTGTTAGCGAGTGCCGTATTGTACTCTCCAAACGGATACGCTAGATATTTAAGGCTAATATCCAATTTGTCTTCTATTTTCTTCTCAGCGCTCTCTACGTTTTGCCATACTTTGTCGAGCCATGCACGTTCGTCCATTGCTTGCTCACCGTTAAGCATATGCAAATGATCTAGGGTGTGATTGGCAAAAACGACACCGTCGTTATGCATAGCAATCACCTGTTCCCATGTTAGTTGCTTCGGGCCTACGCCAATTTCATCAGGGTTTATGAAGATGGTATACGGAAAGCCCAAGTCAGCGAGTATGGGATGCGCATTGCTTAAAATGTTTGCGTATCCATCGTCAAAGGTAATAGCCACCGCTTTCTCTGGCAGTGTAGTATTGTGTTGTATCGCTGAAACAACATCTTGCAGTGGCACAACTGTGTGGTGAGCGTCTAAGTATTCCATGTGAGACTTAAAAGCCTCAGGTGAAATACTGGTACTGGCTGGCGTGGACGAAGAAACGTGGTGATAAAGTAAAATCGCGGCGTTAGGTACGGTTCTTATACTAGGCTTGCTGCTCGTCCCTCCCTCATCCTGCATATTGGATGTAATAGATGAAACAGGATTTGCAGCAGTATGTGGGGCAGCACCTGAAGCAAAGCTAGACCCGAAGAACAGCGTGCTGAAAACCCCCACTAACATCGAAGATAAGACGTTTAGATTAATGCGATTCTTCGCTTTATTTTGAATCAAGGTGTTGGTTTTCATATCATCATCCACTGAGTGCCCGATTAAATTCGATAGCATGGTAAACTTCCAAACAAGGCGACTTGCCAGTCTTTTTTGTTTGGTCAAACAAGTACGCCTTTCACTTATGCTGTTGCATAGGTTGATAGTATATAGCGAAACCAACCCCTACTGAGATCATTTATGTCCCGTGCCCCAGTAACTCAGCGCTCATTTTTTGATGATCATACTCGTCTTTTGGCTTTAGCGCTTCCCATGATCCTAGCGAATATTACCACGCCACTTTTAGGGTTAGTGGATACCGCAGTATTGGGCCATATGTCGCTACCTGCAATGCTTGCGGGAGCGTCGGTAGGCGCGCTTATCTTAACGCAAATATACTGGGTTTGCGGTTTTCTTCGCATGTCTTCGACAGGGCTTAGTGCACAGGCTAAGGGCTCGCCGAACAACACCCTTGAATCAGCAAAAGTATTGTGGCAAACGGTTGCAGTAGCCGTACTATTGGGGGGGGCCGTACTTGCTCTTCAATCTCCAATTCTTTCTTTAGGCTTAACGTTAACTCAACCCAACAGTGAAGTTGCCCTTCACCTTCAAAGTTATTTTTCAGCGCGAGTATGGGGCGCGCCGGCTGCCATGCTTAATCTTGCATTGGTGGGATGGTTGGTTGGCCAGCAGAAAACGCGCAGCGTTATGGCAATACAAATAGTGGGAAATTTGTTAAACGCCGCACTCGATGTGGTGTTTGTGTTCGGGTTCAACCTGTCGGTGGCTGGCGTTGCGCTGGCGAGTGTAATCGCTGAATATACCATGGCAATAATGGCGTTAGCAGTAGCGTTCAAGCAGGTTGGCGGTGTGACGGTAAGTGCGTCATGGTTCAACCGTGCAGCTCGAAAAGTACTGATGAAGCTAAACGGTGACATGCTGCTAAGGAATTTAGCATTGCAAGGCTGCTTAGCGTTTCTTACCATTCAAGGTGCTCGCTATGGCGAAACGTCGGCGGCGGTTAATGCCATACTCATGCAGTTTTTTGTTTTAATTGCGCTGGGGCTTGATGGTATTGCCTATGGCGTTGAAGCGCTGGTGGGGGAAGCTAAGGGGGCGTCTGACAGTAGCGAAGTGAAACGACGCACCTACCAAGGACTGGCGTGGTCGAGTGCTTTTGCCCTTATCTACAGCCTGATATTTTACGCGGGGGGGGAAGCCATAATTCAGCTTCTTACCGAGCATGATGATATTGTAACAGCAGCGTTACCTTACCTTGGTTTGATGGTTTTACTCCCATTGTTGGCGCACTGGTGCTTTTTGTATGATGGTGTCTTCGTAGGGCTTACCCGAGCCAGCGCAATGAGAAATACCATGATAATTAGCGCGTTAGGTGTATATTTCCCCGTGTGGTATCTTACGCAGCACCAAGGTAACGTCAGCCTGTGGTACGCTCTCTTAGCCTTCCTGCTATCCCGTGGTGTGACTCTGGCGTTAAGTTTTTACCGTTTAGACAAACGCGATGAACTAATAACATTGCAAAGCTGATGTATGGAGTCGCCTGCTAAAGCGATCATCCTCTTAAGCAGGCTCAGTAATCGTTACTTCTTTACGATATGCGTAGCGCAGAGTTTGTTGCCGGCTGGATCCCGTAAATAAGCAAGATAAAGTTGGCGCTCGCCGCTACCACGAATGCCAGGAGGATCTTCACATGGAATTCCCCCATTCTCGCTTCCCACTTTATGCCATTCATCAACGATGTCTGGTGTTCGAGCGGCAAGGCCGAGCGTGGTGCCATTACCGTGTGTGGCAGTCTCTCCGTTAATCGGCTTTGTTAGCGCTAAAATACCTTTCGGCGTATAGTAAAATACCCGTCCGTACTCGTCAAAAACGCCTGGCTCGTATCCTAATACTCCTAAAATAGCATCATAGAATTTCTTTGAAGCTTCAAGGTCGTTCGCACCTAACATAACGTGGCTAAACATAGTTGTGTCCTCTGAAAATGGTAGGGGCAAAACCCCTTTATCAAAATTAAGTTACACGCGATTTAGTCGGCTAGCGCAAAATCTACTGCCGCTGAAGCATGGATAGCCGTCGTATCGTACAACCTAACATTGGTGTCTTTTTGTTGAACTAATAACGCGATTTCAGTACAGCCTAGAATAATACCTTCAGCACCCTTAGCAGCAAGCGCGTTAATCACTTCAATATACGCGTTACGAGAGTCAACACAAATCACGCCCTTGCATAATTGTTCATAAATAATGTTATGAACCGTGTTTCTTTGCTGATCATCAGGAACAACAACTTGAATGCCAAAAAGCGTTTCAAGACGAGAAGTATAAAAGGCTTGCTCCATGGTAAAGCGCGTACCTAACAGCCCAACTTTTTTAACCTTGTTTTGCTTTAACACGCGCCCTGTGGCGTCAGCAATGTGAATAAGAGGAACAGAGATATTTTGCTCAATATCAGCTGCAACTTTGTGCATGGTATTGGTACAAATTAATATGGCCCTTGCACCCGCCGTTTCTAAATGCTTTGCCTCGCGAATTAGAATGTCAGCAGTTTTATCCCATTCTCCTTTATGCTGAAGCTGTTCTATTTGTGCAAAATCAACGCTGCTTATCACAAGCGGTGCACTATGCAGGCCGCCAAGTCGCGCATTTACGCCGCGGTTTATCGCTTGATAATAACTTACTGTAGATTCCCAACTCATACCGCCGAGTAGGCCAAGTTTCTTTATCGTCTTCACCACAGGTCACCTTCCATTTTTAGATACTTAGCACGACCTCTAATCTAACGTTTACATCCATTTTTGACTACTGGCGCGATGAGGTAGATTGTGGATTGAACAAACGTAGAGAACGTGATTTTAGGGGGGGCTACACAAATTTAGCGTTATACGCGGCACAAAAGTTGACGTCGTCAATCTCCGTTTTTCGTACGTATTTACGGGAGGCAGGCAGGTAAAGCGAACGTGAAGTCAGAATTTGGGGGGCGGCTTTTTGTTTTTCAAAGAGGAAAAACGCGCTAGAAAAATGCCGATATAGCCAAACATGGCAATGACAAAACCACCAAATAGCACAGTCATACTGAGAACATATAGCGATATGTGTAAATGGCTTAATGTAAATAGTAGCAAGACGCCGACAACGAAAATAGTTAAGCCTATTTTGAATCGTTGCCAGCTTTTATGAATGTCTTGCGTCTGCATAGGTTAAGATACCTAGAGGGGCCTAGCTAAACTCTACTTAGTAGTATGAATGCTCGCCAGCTTGGTGTTCAGTTGCATCGCGCACGCCCTTGAGCTCGCCAGCAAACTGTTCAACCATTTGCTTTTCAATGCCTTCTTTAAGCGTTACGTCAACCATTGAACAGCCGTTACAACCGCCACCAAATTGCAGTATGGCGTAACCATCTTCGGTTAGTTCAGTAAGCACAACGTTGCCTCCATGGCTTGCTAGCTGTGGATTGATTTCCGACTCAATCATATAGTTGATTCTTTCAATCAACGGTGCATCGTCTGCTACTTTACGCGCTTTTGCGTTAGGCGCTTTAAGCGTTAGCTGAGAGCCCATTTGATCGGTAACGTAGTCAATTTCTGCTTCATCTAGATACGGCGCGCTTTCTTCATCGATTACGGCATCAAATCCATTAAATGGCAAACGGGTGTCCGTCTCTTCAACAGCGTCTGGCGGGCAATAGGACACGCCACACTCTGCCGATGAAGTGCCTGGGTTTACGACGAATACACGAATATTCGTGCCAGACTCTTGTTTACTCAACAGTTTTACGAAGTGAGCCTGGGCTTCTTCTGATATAGTTATCATCAGCAAGTCCTACATATTTTGAAATTTGGATGATTGTATCAAATTTACCTGAGTAAAACAGTCAGGTATTAATTAAATAAATTATTCCAGTAAATCGAATTTGTTGGGAAAGTTGCAAAGCGCAACGTATTTTCAACCATAACAACAAGACGGGAAGCGCTATGTTAGCGAAATTGCAAAACTCCGCCAGAAACCACCCACTATCACTTACTTCATTGTTAGCCCTAGGCACTATTGCATTCGGAGCAACTACCAGTCACCAAGCTGTAGCCCAACCAGCGTTAGCATCAGCTGTTAGTATTGCACCTGATGTAGGCGGGCAGCCGGTGACAGCATACTTACCTGACACGGTATCCTACAACCCAGCTATTCCCACGCCTGAATCGATACTAGGCGCCAACATTGGCGAGTGGCATGTGCGTCACGACCAAGTCGTCAATTATATGAAGCTACTTGCCGAGAAGTCTGACCGTATCACCATTGAAGAAACCGGCCGTACTCACGAAAACCGCCCACTTCTGTTACTGACAATCACAGCGCCCTCAAATAGAAACAATATTGAAGCTATGAGACAGCAACACATTGATGCCATGGAAAGCGGCAAGAAAGTAGGTAGCGATGCTCCCCTTATTTTCTACATGGGCTACAGTATTCACGGTAACGAGCCTTCTGGTACCAATGCTTCCCTAGCGCTGGCTTATTATTTAGCCGCCGCCGAAGGTGAAGAAATCGATGCCTTGTTAAGTAATAATATTGTGCTATTTGACCCGTCTTTCAACCCTGATGGACTTTCCCGTTTTGCTCAATGGGCTAACATGCACAAGGGTAAGCAGCTGGTTTCTGACAGCCGTCACCGTGAACATGATGAGGGGTGGCCTTCAGGCCGCACAAATCATTATTGGTTCGATTTGAATCGCGATTGGCTATTACTGGCGCACCCAGAATCCCAAGCACGCATAAAACAGTTTCACAAGTGGCGCCCGCATGTACTGACCGATTTTCATGAAATGGGCACAGACAGTACCTATTTTTTTCAGCCTGGCGTACGCTCGCGTAAAAATCCGCTAACGCCGGACGAGAACGTCACCCTTACTGAGGCACTGGCGCAATATCATGCTGCTGCGTTCGATGAACAGGGCGAGCTATATTTCACCCAAGAAGGATTTGACGACTTTTATGCAGGAAAAGGGTCTACATATCCAGATTTACACGGCAGCATAGGTATTTTGTTTGAGCAAGCCAGTTCACGAGGTCACCTGCAGGACTCTATTAATGGCAAGCTTGCCTTCAAAGACACCATCGCAAATCAAATTACTACGTCTTTGAGCACTTTTAGAGGCGCATTGGCAAATAAAGCTGCTATTCTCGATTATCAATCGGGTTTTGTTAAGAGCACACAGTCACTGGCTGAAAAGGATGAGCAGGTAGGTTTTGTTGTTAGTGCATCGAATGATACTGCTCGCTTTAATGCTTTTATCGCGCTACTAGAACAACATCACATTGAATATAATGTATTAACAAAAAACTTTGAGGCTGACAAAGTTCGTTACGGTGCAGGAAAGGCGATATATATTCCTACTAGCCAGTCTCAATACCGCTTAGTTAAATCTATTTTTTCAACCCAAACGTCGTTTGAAAACAACACGTTTTACGATGTTTCAACGTGGAATTTAGCGCTCGCTTTCAATTTAGATTACGCGCCCTTAGACAAGAGCGATGTGCGAAGCCTTGAGTTAAGTGGCACCTCCGCACTAGCCCAAATAGCACCCAACGATATTCATCCTGACGCTTATGCTTACGCATTCTCTTGGCAGCATTATTATGCCCCAGCCATGCTGCAAACCTTATTGGAAGCAGGTGTAAAAGTGCGAAGCAGTGAAGAAGCGTTCTCTGCCATTAAATATGACGGGAAAAACGTTGAGCTTCAGCCAGGCAGTATTGTTGTACCGAAAGGCTTGGGTCAGCCTGAAAACTTAGCGTCCATTTTGCGTGAAGCGCAACAGCAACTTCAGGTACCTGTGTTTAGTTTACGCAGTGGGTTAACTCCCACAGGGAATGACTTAGGCAGCCGAAGCATGGCACCAGTGGCGTTGCCGCAAGTGTTGATCGTAGGCGGTGAAGGTACCAGCGAATACGAAGCCGGTGAAATGTGGCATTACTTCGACACAAAGGTGGGCCTAGCGCCTAGTATCGTAGAGCAACAACACCTGACAAGGGCGCTCAGTGATCCAAGCGCAACTTACACTCATCTACTATTTCCAAGCGGTAGCTATCGTTTTACGGAGAGCGAGAGAGCACAAATTGAAGAGTGGGTGAAAGCGGGTGGCGTGATTGTCGGTCAGAAATCCGCGCTGCGTTATTTTGCTCAGCATAAATGGTTAGATGCAGAAGTGGTTAGCCGAGAAAGTATTGATAACGCTTTCGATGAAAGTGAATTAAGTTACAAAGACGGCGCATCGTTATACGCCAGAAAGCTCGTGGCAGGTGCCGTATTTGAAGCGAACATCGATAATTCTCATCCACTGTTTTACGGGTATGACGATGACACGCTGCCGATGTTTAAAACTAACAATATGATAATAGAAGCAAGTAGTTCACCTTTTGTGACGCCAGCGCGTTACACCGACGAGCCTTTGATGGCTGGGTTTAGTGATAATGCAATGGTAGCGCTAATGGCGGAATCAACCGCTGTAACTACACAAAAAATGGGGCGTGGTGTGGTCATTGGCTTTACCGACAATACGCAGTTTAGAGGGTATTGGTACGGTACCAACAAGATGCTGGCCAATGCGATTTATCAGTCACATTTTATTCGCTAAATCAGTTTTAAGAGCGCGGTGAATGCCGCGCTTTTGAAACTAGTTCTCGCCATTGCGTTTTCCAAGGCCTACACCCTGTTAACTTCAGGCTGTCTGATAAAGGCTGCTTTTGGGCGGCGGAGTAAATGCCGCTACCCATACTTGAATGGCTATATTGGGGTAGCGCTGCTTAAGCCTTTTGCTAAGGGTATTTACGGTCACGCCGGTGGTAAGAACATCATCAACTATCGCGACGGTGAAACCGCCTCCATCTGCTTTACTTTCCGCTGCTGCTATCTGTTCATCAATACACCATTTCGTTAAGCCAAATGCACGGCTTGCGTTTTCCGCTCTGGCTGCTTTGGATAAATGGTGCTGCACGCTAAAGCCTTTTCGTCTAGCCCATGTTTGATTAACCGGTATGTTTAGCTCACGACTTGTGCTTTCACAAAGTAGGGTCGCCTGATTGTAGTGTCGCGTTGCAAGGCGCCATGCACTAATTGGAACCGGAAGCAGTAAATCGGGCACTGATAAAGTGCACTGTCGCTTTTTATGGACAAACCAGTTACTTAATACTTTTCCTGCTGTAAGGGAATGCGTAAACTTCAACTGGTGAACCAGCGATGACATGGGCCAAGTATGAAGCCCTAATACACTCAACGCATCATAGTGGCTATGCTTGACGTGGCCTGCTACCGGTCCGTATTGAAGTAGATTACTTCCATGCAAAGTGGTATCGAAAAAAAACATGTCATCTTCACACCAGTGACATACTGGCGTAGGACTTGCCTGATAACATAGTAAACATGAAAGGTTCATAATGTTGATTCCATCAACTTCCTTGAATTGTCGAACGTTGACCTATTTTCATCATTTCGTGTTGCCTCAAAAACACGTCACTGCCTAAGGAGGTGTAAATGGAAATGTTGCATACAAACGGCGAGCTTGTCACCCGTACTCAAGGTACAGGCGTAGATGTGGTATTTCTTCATGGATGGGGGATGAACAGCGGGGCGTTCACATCTTTCATTCCTTACCTTAGCGATAATTTTCGCGTCACTACCATTGATCTTCCCGGGTTTGGAGAAAACGCTGAGACTATTCCTTCACCTTATAACGTTGAAACCCTTGCTCAATTTATTGTTGATTCATTGCCCGACCAATGTGTATTAGTTGGGTGGTCGTTAGGCGGTTTGGTAGCACAGAAATTAGCGCTTTTGGTCCCAGAAAAACTTACTGGGCTGGTGACCATTGCTTCAACACCTCGTTTTATTGCGGGGCCTTGTTGGCCGGGTATAGCTGCCGATTTACTTACTATGTTCGAGTCCCAGCTTGAAAAGAATTACCAAAAGACACTGGAGCGTTTTTTAGCAATTCAAGCCATGGGGAGTGAAACGGCCAAGCAAGATATTAAAGCAATTAGAGAGCAGGTTACCCAATACCCAGACCCTGCTGAAGAAGCGCTCAAGAAAGGCTTACGTATATTGTCGACTGAAGACATGCGTCAAGAAGTCGGGCGGATAACCACACCAACTTTACGACTGTATGGCCGATTAGATAGCCTTGTACCAACTAGTGGTATCGATAGAATTTGCGAGCTACACCCTCAGGCTGATACGGTTGTTTTGCCTCATGCGTCGCATGCTCCGTTTATTTCCCACCCTCAGCAAACTGCCGACATTCTTTTTCGTTTCGCCGCCGGTGTTTATCAGCGAAAAGCGTCTTAACCTTTTCTTTAAATAAAGCTTCAATCCAATGTTTACCTTTGGTTTGAAGCTTTTTAGCAGCATCTCCCGTCATTAAAAATCGACTGCTTACAAGTAGTTACTGCCGGGCAGTAATACACGACTTTTCATTTACGCAAAATTGGTCAATAATTACACATGAGAGGTTAGAGGTAGTGTATGACAGGTATTGATGGTGTAGGCTCTGCGTTTGCAGCCGCCCAATATGGTTTACAAAGTGCAAGCGATGGCATTTCGCAAGCGGCATCGAATATTGCTCAGCGTACCGCTGAGGATGCGGTTGCGCCCGCTCAACCTATCGCAGCTAACACTGACATAAATAACGCGACACCTAATTCAACATCTTCCACCTCACGTTTAACTGACGATTTAATTGCGCTTAATGTAAGCGAGCGCAATGCACAGGCTTCCGCCAAAGCGCTCGGTGTTGCCGACGAGATGCTCGGCACTATTATTGACGTGCTGGCGTAGACGGAGAAGTCGCAGTGAACATCGTCACACCAATTCTAAACGCCATTGCATACCCTACTGCAAATATAAATACAGAATCTGCGCGCAGAGATAACGTGCAGCGGGAAACTATTCCCCAAACCTCAGATTCACAACAGGGTGCCTCTCAGAAAGGCTTAGGGTCTGAAGCCGATAAGGCAAAAGCCCCTGGGCAGCCGCCAGCACCAGTTACTTATGAACGTCCTCAGGTACAAACTGAGCTTCAAGCTGCTTTTCAAAACGTGTTTGGTCAAGAAAAAGACAACGCGCAGGATGAGAGTGCAGGCAAACAGGACGCGCAAGATAAGCAACAAGAGCAGCAAGAAAAACAAGACGCCGCTGAGATTGAACAGTTAAAAGCCCGGGATCAGGAAGTAAGAGTTCACGAGCAAGCGCATGCGGCAACAGGCGGTCAATACGCTGGTGCACCTCAGTATGAGTACACTACGGGCCCTGATAATAGGCGTTACGTCACCGATGGTCAGGTATCCATCGATGTTTCAGAAGAAAAAACACCTGAAGAAACGCTGAAAAAAATGGAACAAGTGCGCGCAGCCGCGCTCGCGCCAGCGGAACCATCCTCACAAGATTTAAAGGTAGCTGCTGAAGCCTCTCAGAAGGCCACCGAAGCTCGAAGCGAAATTGCAAAAGGTCAGGCTGAAGGTTTTTCTACCGAGCAGATTTCAGTAGAAGGTGTTTCTACTGAGAGTGCTAATAACGTTTCGGGCAATGGAACGATCGCACAGCCAGAAGCGAGCCCAGGTACCGTTGGTGACGCGGTGCTAGAGGCCCAGTCTAGGTTCTCAGACACTACAACTTCACAGGGGCTTGGGGCCAACGAATCTGATTTTATGCAGGCGCGAATTGGCCGAATTCAAAGCGCTTATTTACAAGCCTATACGCCATCAAGAGAAGGCTTATCGCTTCAAGCGTAAAGGCTTGTAATGTTTTTAGCTGGGTTTAATAGTCAAGTATCGCCTTCGTAAAGGGGTACTTGGGTGAATCGCCAGTAATGTCTGAAAGCACCGAGTTCATGGTGTCTACATCGCTGTCGAACCCGCCATGAGATGTTGCAGCCGTAGCATCGCCTTCTTTCCCTTCGCTATATTTAAATGTCACGTTATCAATCGGCTGATTAAATATGGCCATACCTAACAGCGGCATCTCCGGTTTAGATTCAAATGCATTTGAGACTAAATAAAGCAGCGATTTTTGGTAAATGCGCGCCACATGATCATCCTTTTCCAACGCTTCAGATAAATTGTAAATTGTGGTCGACTCAATACTTTTTCCCTCTATAAGAGCAGAGAGCCTTTCACTAAATAAGGGAGTGCTAATGGCGGGTGCCAGTAAATGAAGGCTTTTAACTTTTATATTTTCATCAATTTTAAACAGCCTTGATAGGCTGTGCGCATGAAAGATAGAGCCAGCTGAATGACCAACGACGTGCAGCTGAATATCTGGGTTATTTCTCAAATAGGCGGCTAACTGCGTAAGAAAGTATGTACCATCTGACGTGGTACGGGTAAAAGGCGTGCACGCATCCGCTTTCATTTCACGCCACAATGCGCCGCCTACTTTACGTGTTGCCCATTCCAGAATTCTGTCAGTATAGTCGGTGAAGGCGCCTACTTTATTGCTAATCTCTTTATTTTTGAAACCTAAAATATCCTTTAACTCTTCTAGCATGCCAGTGTCATACATGAAGTGAATAGGGAAAACATCGTTTTTGAGAAACGTATCTTTCATAGCGGCGATGCGCTTAGCTGAGGCTTTTATGCTATTTAAGCCCCCGTGAGCATATAGCATCACATGGCGATGGTTACTGTCAGATAGTTTCTCAATAATAGTATCTACGTGGTTTTTGTTGCTCCAATATTTGCTTCTTGTATCGAAGTGCCCGTCGTCGAAATGAACAAAGTGATCTTGAATACTCACGCGCGGCGTCGAACGGGTGAATAGCCCTTGTGCAATAGAGCGTGTCGCTTGATGGTAGGTACCGGTACCTGAGATAGGCAGCGCAAGCTGGACAACCCAGGCATCCATAACATTTAATGCCCAGTCATCGTAGCGCCAGAGGGCCAGCCCTGATTTTTTCCAATCCGTACCCCACGAGTTTTGGATCCAAAAGCCTTCGTCGTTATAGCCGACAATGGCGAACGCATGGCCCCCTATGGGTTCTGGTCTTAAGTTTATTTTGTCCCCTTCACTGTCTTTCCAGCCTTCGTGGATTCTGGCAGACACAAAGATAACGCCCACTTCGTTAAGGGCTGCATGAAAATCACTAATTTCCCGTTCAATACGGTAGTAGGCCCCTAGTCTGTGATTGCTAGCGTTATTAGCAATGGCAAGGGTCATTTCGAATTCGTTGCTGTGCTCTATATCTTGTGTTAGTGAGTAATTACATACCCCACTGTTGTACCAGCCTTTAATTGCTCCGCGGCAACTCGAACCCTCGTAGGCTTCGCCCAACCATTCATCGTGACGCTTGGCCATAGCATAAAGCATCCACGGACTGACAGTCTGTTTTCGGCCCTGCTGACGATAAATGAAGTTAATGGTTGCCGCCAACGCAAAGCCCGTACAGGCACCATCTTTACCTTGGTCCAAAATGACCAGGTTACCAGGTGGGTCGATAAAAGGCTTAAGTGGAGTGAGGTTTGGTTGATAATAACGGTCCCGAAGGTCGGGGTAGTCGGCGCTGACATTCAGCATGTCTTTTGAAACAGGTAAATTCATAACATCATCCTTTGATTAGGGCTGATGAACCTTGTTGCACGATTAGATAAAAATTCGTACACCAAAGGTCAATGGCTCCAGTTCACTATAGTCGTCCGAAAGTGCTACCTTGAAAAAGATTGGGGTCAAAAGAGCGACATTACGTTCGTTAAACGTTACGAAATTTCATAAACATCAACTGACTCGCTAAACAAGAACAACAAACAAACTTTCGTTTCGGTATGACCAATACCTTTTCACTGTTTCGGTTTCTAATTTGACACTCTTTATTCTGGGAATTTGAAAGGGAACAGCCATTCCTGTATTCCCACGCTTCGCTAAAAAACTTGCCAGCGCCTTCTGAGTGGGCACTTATCTATGCGGATTGGTATAATGTAGCAAAAACGAGCAGTCAAATGGAAGTGCGAAAAAAAGGGCCTGTCTAATTGACAGGCCCTTTATAAGATAGGATAAGCAATCGATAAACAGCTAACGTTTATTTTTTCGCTTTAGCAAACGCATCGGCAAAAGCATTACCCATGGCGCTGTTTTGCGGCTGGCTATTGCGGTTGCCGCCACCTTGATTTGAACGTGGATTGGCGTTGGAACGGCTAGACGCTTTGTGCTGCGCTTTGCCTGCACCTTGGTTATTAGCCCCTTTACCTGAACCTGATTTTCCGCCAGCATTGTGGCCTTGCGATGGCGTATCGTCTAAACGCATAGTGAAGGATATACGCTTGCGCGGTACATCTACTTCAAGCACCTTTACTTTAACGATATCGCCCGCTTTAACCACCTCGCGAGGGTCTGAGATAAACTTGTTAGTCAGTGCGGAAATATGCACGAGTCCATCTTGATGCACGCCCACGTCAACAAATGCACCAAAGTTAGCCACATTGCTGACCACACCTTCTAAGATCATACCTGGCTTGAGGTCGTTTATGGTTTCAACGCCTTCTTTAAACGCGGCAGTTTTAAACTCTGGGCGAGGATCACGCCCTGGTTTATCCAGCTCTTTTAGAATGTCTTTAACGGTGGGTAAACCGAATGCATCGTTGGTAAAGGTTTCTGGCGACAGACTTTTCAGTAACTCTGTGTTGCCAATGATGTCGTTTACCGCAACAGCGGTAGTATCTACAATTCTATCTACTACTGGGTAAGCTTCCGGGTGAACCGCAGATGCGTCAAGTGGGTTTGAGCCGTTTACAATGCGAAGGAAGCCTGCCGCTTGCTCAAAAGCTTTTGGACCCAAGCGCTCTACTTTCAATAGTGCTTTGCGGTCTGGGAACGCACCGTTGGTATCTCTGAAATTAACAATATTGTGGGCTAATGTCTTGTTGAGGCCTGACACATAGCTTAACAGTGCCGGCGATGCGGTATTTAAATCAACACCCACCGCGTTCACACAGTCTTCGATAACACGGTCAAGGGATTTGCCCAACTGACTTTGGCTAACATCGTGCTGATATTGACCCACACCGATGGCTTTAGGCTCAATCTTAACCAGCTCTGCAAGCGGGTCTTGCAGGCGTCGCGCAATTGAAACCGCCCCACGAATTGACACGTCTAGGTCAGGCAATTCTTTTGAAGCAAGCTCAGAAGCAGAATATACCGATGCGCCCGCTTCGCTAACCATAATTTTCTGTGCGGTCAACTCGCTGTTGTTTTTAAGCATTTCGCCAACCAGTTTGTCGGTTTCGCGAGAGCCTGTACCGTTGCCAATGCTGATTAAATCGACTTTGTACTGCTTACACAGTGTGGTAAGCGTGCGAATAGACTTATCCCACTGATTTTGTGGCGCGTGTGGGAATATGGTATTGGTTGCGACTACCTTACCTGTGCTGTCTACCACAGCCACTTTAACGCCGGTTCTCAAACCCGGATCGAGACCCATAGTGGTTTTTGCACCTGCAGGCGCTGCCATTAGCAGGTCGTTCAGGTTTTTGGCAAACACTTCAATAGCTTCTTCTTCAGCGCGCTCTCTAAGTGCGCTGAATAGTTCTGTTTCCATATGTAAACCAATCTTTATTTTCCACGTCCACTGTACTACCTGAGCGAGGAAGTCGTCTGCACCACGACCGCGGTGCATAATATCGTAGTGGCTCGCAATAATATGTTCGCAGTGCGACGGGCCTTTTTCTTCTGACTGGGGGTCGGCATCCAACTGAATGTGAAGCATACCTTCATTACGGCCCCTGAACATGGCAAGAGCGCGGTGAGAAGGTACCGTTTTATATTTCTCACTGTGCTCGAAGTAGTCTTTATATTTCGCAGCTTCCTGTTCTTTACCTGGTGCAACCGTACTTTTCACATGTGCGTTTTCGATAAGATAATGACGTACTTTTGCAAGGAGTGAGGCGTCTTCTGCAAACCGTTCCATGAGGATGTAGCGAGCGCCCTCCAGTGCTGCTTTTGTATCTGCGATACCACCGTCAGCATTTACGTATTCACTTGCTGCACTTTCAGCATCAGTGTTTGGGTCGTTAAATAACGTATCTGCAAGAGGCTCTAGGCCGGCTTCTATCGCTATTTGACCTTTTGTGCGTCGACGAGGCTTGTAAGGTAAGTACAAATCTTCAAGCGTCGTTTTACTGTCTGCACTGCCAATACTTTTTTTCAGCACATCGGTAAGCTTGCCTTGTTCTTCAATCGATTTGAGAATGACGTCGCGGCGCTCTTCCAACTCACGTAAGTAGGTTAAGCGTTGTTCGAGAGTACGTAGCTGCGTGTCATCAAGACCTTGAGTCACTTCTTTTCTATAGCGAGCAATAAACGGTACGGTAGCCCCTTCATCAAGAAGCTTTACGGCGGCGGTTACTTGCGAAGGTTGAACGCTAAGTTCATCTGCAATTTTATTGATAATCATAAGTCGCTCTAAGATACTAAAAATTCGCGCAAGGCGCTGGCGAATAAACGGTGTGTGAAAGGCTTATATACACAGCGTCGGTAGTGAAAATAGGAGCGGTGAGTATATCACCGCCGTGTATGGGAAGTCGTCTGATCATTGGGGTTTAAAGGGTAAACAAGTGGCGTTTGTCATTGGTTAGAGTTTGTCTGTTGCATCGTACCAAATTCGATTGATCCACCATTCTTTTACTCCCGCTTCTGTTTTAACAGTAAACTCATCGTCTTCTTCTTTTCCAAGAAGCGCGCGGGCCATAGGAGAATCGATAGAAATGTAGTCCTTGCGGCCAAATATTTCATCATAACCGACTAACCGAAGCTCCATTACTTTTCCTGCCTCATTCTCAATTTCAACCCACGCACCAAAGAAAACTTTCCCTTCTTGCTGCGGATCGTAGTCCACAACTTTAAGGTTTTCCAAGCATTTGCGAAGGTAGCGAACACGGCGGTCAATTTCACGCAGTTTTTTTTTGTTGTACTGGTAATCGGCATTCTCGCTTCTGTCCCCGAGGCTTGCAGCCCACGTCACTTTGCGAGTAATTTCTGGCCTTTCTTCACGCCACAAGAAGTCTAATTCTTGTTTAAGCTTTAAGTAGCCCTTTCGAGTGATAAGCGGTGTTTTCACAATGTTCTTTACGTATCCCTGCTAGTTACCCCTACTTTATGTGGGTAATGCGGTAAAACGCAATCTTTGGCTGTCGGAAAAAGTGACAAAATGGGTAGTTTGAATAATTATTGAACATAAACCTTTTAACGAATGTCACAGTATAAATAAATGTCAAACCTGTAGGGGAAGCGAATGCGCAATGAGAAACCTGTGTTGTACCGCCGAAGGTCGGGAAAAGAACCTCTTCAAATTAGCGGTACTATCATTGGTTTTATGCTGTTTTTAAGCGGCGCGCTGTTATTGCTGTATGCGTTACTCGATATTGTTGTTCGCTTAAACAGCTTGAGAACCGTGTTATACCTAATTCTGGGCTGTACTATGTATAAAGTGGGGCAGTCTTTGTTAAACCACTTTGCCACATTTAAAGTGCACACCGAAAGGCGGCGTGCTCCTCAGCGTTAAAACCTTTAGTTGTAAGCTGTGATTTTTAAGTCGAATTTGTTACAAGAAAATTGCAGTTTGGCCGTGAATAAATGGCATTTTAGACTAAACTTAATAGTGTAATTCGAGGCACCAAGCATATTGAATAACCCACTTTATTATTTGGGTACGCGCGTGGTGAAAATCCACTGGCTCGTAGGGAAAAGGTAAGCAAGGATCACGCTGACTCACTAAAACAAAAAAGCCGACGCTATGCGTCGGCTTTCTCTTTTCTAAAGCGGTTGCTTATTCCGCTGGTGCTTCTGCTTCAGGTTTAACTACTTCTAATAGCTCAACATCAAAGATTAGCGTTGAGTTAGGAGTGATAGCGCCAGTAGAGCGCTGACCGTAGGCAAGTTCAGATGGAATGTGGAAGCGATATTTCGCGCCTTCTTTCATCAACTGCACGCCTTCGGTCCAACCAGCTATAACACGGTTAAGTGGGAATTCAGCAGGTTCGCCACGCTTGTATGAAGAGTCGAACTCTGTACCGTCGAGCAAAGTACCACGGTAGTGAACTTTTACCATGTCTGTCGCTTCTGGGCTTGCGCCTTCGCCTTCTTCAAGTACTTCGTACTGAAGACCAGACTCTGTAGTCACTACGCCTTCCTTCTTACCGTTTTCTTCTAGGTAAGCAAGACCTGCTTCAATGTTTTTCTCAGCGGCTTGCGCAGCCATTTCTTGCTGCTTAGCACGAAGTACTTCTTCGCCTTGTTGAGCGATTTGCTGAATTTGCTCTGGCGTAAACTTAAGGGTGTCGTTAAGGCCGTCTTTAAAGCCTTGTTGCAGCGCATCTTGGTCTAAAGTTAAACCTAGCTGTTCTTGCTGCTCTGCACGGTTGCTAACAAATAAACCCATGCTTGCGCCCATTGCATAAGCTTGCTTTTGTGTATCTGTCATTTCTTCTGCTGAAACAGCAGTGGTTTTTGCACTATCAGCGCTAGTAGAAGCGGCCTCATCAGATGTATTTGGCTGGCAAGCGAAAAGGCCTAGCGCAGCGATAGTAGATAAGGCAACGAGCGACTTCTGCATAAAAACGTCTCCATTAATTATTATCATCATGCGTCTATGTCTATACTGCTGCATCTAAGGCAGTGTGCACGATAGTTAAAGATGCGTGATCCATGCTATGTTAAACCTAGCGTTTACAAAGCGAAACCCATTTGATTATGTTTAGGCCTCAAATGTTCCAGAGAATAGTGTTACTCATCGTACTTATTGGCAATTCCATGGGATGTTCTGTCCCTGATACTACGCCAATACAGCAGTGGCGTCATGTAGAAGAAGGTGCTTATGCTGCCGATATTTCTACGGACGGCACCTTGGCCGTGGTATCTGGCGTAAATAATGGAATAAATGTATGGCGAATAGGACAAAGCGAACCCTTGTTTCATTGGAGCCATCAGGGTGAAGGCAACAATTTAGTTATGTCGGTTCACATAAGCGCAGATAAACGCTATGTCGTTACTGCCGATAGAGAGGCATTTGCCCTATGGAGCTTAGAGACTGGAGAACCAGAAGGCTTCTGGCGTATCGATGAAGCGTCTATTCGAGATGTTGCTGTGACTAACAATGGCAACGGGATATTAGTAGCCCGTTCAAATGGTAAGGTTATGTATTTCGAACCTCGCACTTCCCGACGCCTAGAGTTCTTTGGGCATCAAGAAAAAGTCAATTCAATTGATATTTCTCCTAATGGAAAGTACGCCCTTACTGGCGGCAATGACTATATTGCATACTTATGGAGTACCGACACGGGCCAGATAATTCATACGTTTACTCACCCAACCCGCGTCACTAAAGTAGCGCTAGATGATGAAGGGCGGTACGCGTTTACCGCAGACAGTCAAAGTAAATCCCAAGTATGGGACGTACAAACAGGGCAGCCAGTGACGGCCCTTAAATTTGCTTCTCGGCAAAAAATATTTACAGACGTTGAATTTTCAAAAGACGGTCGTTACTTACTTACTGGCTCTCCCGCGAGAAAAGTCTATTTATGGGATTTGAAAAGTGGAGAGCAAATTCAGTCAATCCAAGTTGCCTCTAGAGAGTCTATTTCGCCACCTACCGCAGTTGTGTATGGCGTCGCCTTCCTCCCCAATGATAATATAGTGTCTATTAGCAGTAGTGGTCTCGCCGAAGAATGGCGGCGAGAGAGATAGAGAATATACATGACAGACAAAAGTGCTGAACAGTTACAGCAGCAAATTGACAGTGCCAATGGGTACATTGAAGAGCTGCAAACCAAACTTGCGTTTCAAGAGCATACAATAGAAGCGTTAAACGATGCATTGTCCTCGCAACAAAAGCAGCTAGATGAATTAGCCTTTAAAGTACGTCACTTGATTGACCGTATTAGATCCATAGAACCTTCTAATATTGCCAAACAGTCGGAAGAAACACCGCCTCCGCACTATTGATAAAGGGGTAATGTATTCAATGCATTAAAGACGCAGGGGCTAGTCTATCTCGTTATGACTTAGGCTAACTCTTCATTTTGGCTATTTACTATTATGCAATACACTGCGTCCATCATTTACAAGGCTCCGCTTAAGGAGTTGTTTTCAGAAAATTTAAAGAGTTAGTTATGAGCGATTTTGATATGGATGCATTTGACAGCATCGACTTTGATTCATTAGAACAGTCAGTAGCCGAAAAGCAGGCTGAAAAAGAGAAACAAGAAAGCCAAGAGATTGAAAGCATGCGCGATGGTGCAAATGATTGTGGTGATAGCTGCACCATATGACTGTTTGATTTACATCATCCAGCCTATTCCCTTAGGACTGGGTGTCGCGAGAACACCGCTTTTGCTACCCCTCAGCGGTGTTGTCTACCTCTTCTAATCGCTCAAGCTCTATACTTTCTTCCACATTTCCCTGAAACGCTTTTACAAATGCGTTTTTCAAGATGGCAGTAAACGCTTCCCAGGTCTCTGTGTCTGGGCTAGATAAATCCCCTTCGATAGGAATACGGGTAGCGACCTGATCTTCACTTTGATTTTCAAAAAGCTCGGTGACAAACGCTGATAGGGCTTCGATACTGCCTTCAATTAAACCGTCGCCATCACGCTCAATATCGCCTTTCCAAGAAAACACTTCCACGTTGTGTAATATAGGTTTGATATAGCCTTTAACCTTACCCTCGTTGGAAGCAACTTCTGCCGCAAGGGTAAGAGTACCTGCTTCTAAATCGAAGGGTGCATACGTATCGAGAAGGTTTTTAAAATTAACTAAGCCCACGTTATCTGCTTGTATATCGATATCAAAAGTAGGGGCTTTGGTGGCCGGGTTAAGTTTAGCATCAAGTGAAATAGTGCCCTGTTCGGCGGTTTGACCGGTAGCTTTAGCGGTAGCAACTCGTGTATCGGATAGATTATCGCTGTTTACCAAGTTATTAATTTCAAGCTGAATATCGTGAAGGGCGATATCAATCACAGGCGACGTATCAGGATTATAAAAAGCAATTTTCCCGTCATTAATAGCCAGCTTGTCTATTCGTAGTGGGAAAAGTTGGTCGGCGATAGATAGCCAATTTTCATCTTTTCCTGATTGACTGGATTCACTGGTGTTGCCATCTACAAAATTGATCTCGGGCCCATTGACGACGACCCGGCCGACTGCTGCTCCTTTCATAAGCTGTGACCAAGAAAGTGTAAATTCCACATAGTCTGCTTTAAATAAGGGCCTTTCAACTTCGCCGTTTGCTTTATAAAGCAACACATATTCTAAACTGTAAGCACCGCGCCACAGCATAAGGTCAACATCACCAACACGCCCGTCGTACTTGTCTGACTGACTTAGCGTCGTGTTGATATAATTGGCTGCGGCGTAAGGTAGATATAAACGAACGGCGATAAGTGCCAGTAATAACCCCGCTAAACTATATCCAATACGTTTTTTTACCTGCTTCATAATTCACTCCTTGTGACCTGTGGATACAAAAAGTATACCCAAAGTGCCGATGGTGAATGAGAAGTAGCAAAAGCCCTATTGGCGTGCTATCAAGTAAATAATAACGCTAGTGCGGCGCGTTGATAGCGCACGCAAGAAGGTTTAAGAGGTAAGATTTACCGAATAACAGGTAAGAACGCTAGTGAGGTTTAAAGACACCTATCACATTTTCGTTTGAGCGAGTTGCAGCACTCACTTTCTCGTCGGTTTGGGCTTCGTTGTAGCCACACGCTACGCACTCTAACTTTTCAACATTATTTTCATAATAAAGTGAAATAGTGTCTTGCTCTTGGCATTTTGGGCAGGTTGCTCCAGCAACAAAGCGGCGTTTTACACGATTTGACATACATACACCTTTAAGAAATTTCGTCGTTATTATACCGTGAAATACTATGCGTTGATCAGCTTTTACCTTAAGTTTTTGATATTATACGCGCCCTTGTTTGTTCCATCACAGGTTACTCATGATTAAGCTTTCTAACGTATCGTTACTGCGCGGTCGTAAAATGCTGCTAGAAGACGCGTCTGCGCAGGTTTTTCCGGGCCATAAAGTGGCGCTAATTGGCAGTAATGGTTGCGGGAAATCCACCCTTTTTGCGCTATTACGCAATGAGTTAAGCGTAGATGCGGGTGATTGCAGCGTGCCGAGTGACTGGCGTATTGTGAGTGTGGCACAGGAAACACCGGCTACTAACAGAACTGCGATAGACTATGTTGTTGATGGCGACAAACATTTACGTTCATTACAGGCTAACCTAGAGGCCGCTGAAAAAAGCGGTGATGGCGTTCAAATTGGCCAAATACACGGTCAATTAGAGCAAGCTGGCGCGTACGATGTTGAATCCCGAGCGGCGACGATCTTGTCAGGCCTAGGATTTACCAATACCCAGTTGAGTGCGCCTGTAACAGACTTTTCCGGCGGGTGGAGAATGCGCTTAAATCTGGCGCAGGCACTACTTTGCCCGTCAGACCTTCTGCTGCTGGATGAACCAACAAACCACTTAGATTTAGACGCCGTTATATGGTTAGAGAAGTGGTTACAACGCTATGCTGGCACTCTCCTGTTGATATCTCACGACAAAGCTTTCATTGATAACACCGTTGCTCAAATTATTAGTGTAGAGCAGCAAAAATTGATTACTTATACGGGTAACTACTCAGCCTATGAGACCCAGCGTGCAGAGCGTATTCGCTTGCAGAACCTAGAGTATGAAAAGCAGCAGCAAAAAGTAGCACACTTGAATTCGTTTATTACGCGATTTAAAGCGAAGGCGAGTAAAGCAAAGCAGGCGCAAAGTCGTATTAAGCAGTTGGAAAAAATGGAAACTTTATTGCCTGCGCATATGGCTAGCCCCTTTAGCTTCTCTTTTGCCCCACCTACTGCGTTGCCCAACCCGCTCGTGCAAATGGAAAAGATCCAGCTGGGGTATGATGATCATATCGTACTGCAGCAGGTGAAATTAAACTTGGTGCCAGGCAGCCGGATTGGGCTTCTAGGGCGCAATGGACAAGGTAAATCGACGCTTATTAAACTACTTGCTGGTGTACACTCGCCTAAGCAAGGTATTTTCAATACTGCTAAGGGTCTAAAAATTGGCTACTTTGCACAGCACCAATTAGAAACATTGGATGCGAATGCCACGCCGCTTTTGCATTTGCAGCGTATTGATGAAAAAGCAACAGAGCAACAATTACGCGACTATTTGGGCGGTTTTGGATTTAACGGTGATGAAGCGTTAGCCCCTGTAGCACCCATGTCGGGCGGTGAAAAAGCGCGTCTTGTGCTGGCATTAATTGTTTATCAAAAGCCAAACTTGCTGTTGCTGGATGAGCCTACAAACCATTTAGACCTAGAAATGCGCCATGCGCTTAATATCGCCCTTCAAGGTTTTGAGGGTGCCATGGTACTGGTATCGCATGACCGCTTCTTGCTTTCATCGGTGTGTGAAGATTTCTACTTGGTAGATAGCGGCGAAGTAGAGCCCTTTACAGGTGATTTAGATGATTATCGAGATTGGATTTTAAAGCAGCAAGCAGCAGAAAAAGCTAAAGCTAACAGCGAAGCGAAAATTGCAAACAGCGATGATAAAAAAGCAGCGCAGCAAGAAAACGGCGTGCAAAATAAGCCGGAACGTAAAGTAGACCGTAAGGAAGAAAAACGTCGGGAAGCCGAGTTTAGGCAAAGTGTCGCGCCGCTTAAAAAAGCCATTGAGAAACACGAGAAGGCGATGGAAAAATACAGTGCAGCACTTGCGGAAGTCGAACAGTCTTTAAGCGATACATCCCTTTACAGCGATGATAAAAAAGCAGAGCTTTTAGCCTTGCTCGACAAGCAAACTCAACTCAAGCAGCAGCTTGAAGAGGAAGAGATGGCCTGGTTAGATGCCCAAGAACAAATTGAGCTAAAGCGAGAAGAGTATGACAATGCAATCGCTTAATCTCGAACCTGGTGTGTTTTGGGACTACAGTGTGTCCCGCTACACCAAGGGAAATATGGCGCCACTTGCAATATTACTGCAAGATAATCACAACGTTAATGTAAACGTATTACTGCTAGTAGGCTGGTGTCTTGAGAACAACTTCATTATAAACCTGCCTCAACTTAAGGCGGTAATAGAGGCCTCAAGTTCCGTTGAAGAAAAACTTAAGGTTCATAGAGCCAAACGTAAAGCGGCTCACCCTGACAAGGGGGCAGGCCCGGCCGTTTACGCTGCGCTGAAAGCTGAAGAGCTTGAGCTTGAGCGCGAGCAGCAGCGCGATATCGTAGCTGCTTTTAATGAACAATCAGTGGTTCATCTAGGGCAAGCTCAGTTGACGACAGGGTCGGTATTTAATGCGTCTGTGGCCGCGTTTATCAATGCATATGGTCTTCGCGATAATGCTGAAGCCCGTCGTCTTGTCAGCCTAGTGATTAAAGAATTATCGTAAAAGAATAAGAAAATAGAATGAGTAAATCAGCGCTTTCACATGGAAAGATTGTAAAAAGTAGCTTTAAGGTGCCTGGATGGGCCAAGAACCGCCATGTGCAGACGATTTGGCCGCGCTTTATTCAAAAGCGTTTACCTTTGTCTTACCACATGGAGCGATTAACACTACCTGACGATGATTTTGTCGATGTCGCTTGGGGGCCTAAGCCACAAGAAACCTCGGGGATCGTTGTTATGTTTCACGGTCTCGAAGGCAGTATAAGGTCGCATTACGCTAACGATATGATGGCTCAGCTATCAGTCAATGGGTGGCAGGTGGTGATGATGCACTATCGTGGCTGCAGCGGCGTACCTAACCTTAAAGCAAGAGCGTATCACAGTGGTGAAACGGAAGACCCGAGCTTTTTCTTAGAGTGGCTGCACGAGAAATTCCCACGGATCCCCAAAGTGGCTATTGGTTTTTCTCTTGGCGGAAACATGTTGCTGAAGTTACTCGGTGAGCATCCAGCTCAAAAATGGCTAAAGGCCGCTGTTGCTATATCTTCTCCGCTCAAGCTTTCCGAGTGTGCAAAGTCTATTAACCAAGGCTTTTCAAGGGTATATCAGAAGTATCTGCTTACCAGTATGAAAGACACACTGCGCAAAAAAATGGAGTACATCGACTATCGCAAACTTATTCAGCTAACGAAAAGCGATGTAAACAATATTACCAGCTTTACCCAGTTTGATGAAAAAATCACGGCACCCCTTCACGGTTTTGCTGATGCCCAAGATTATTATGAAAAGTGTAGCGCTTATCATTTCTTAAGTGCAATTCACTGTCACACGTTAGTACTGCATAGCATTGATGATCCGTTTATGAACCATCTTATTGTGCCCAAAGAAGAAGAGCTTGCCCGCAATGTAACGGTAGAGTTGAGTGAGCGTGGTGGACATGTAGGGTTCATGCAAGGCTCTATACTGAACCCTAGAGTGTGGCTGCATGAGCGGGTGAAACGCTTTGTCAGCGAAGCGTTGCCCGTTAATACCACCTGTAGTTATGTGAGCCGCTAAATCGCGATGTTTTTGTCGTAAAAATTGCAATCTACGTTCTTAACGAGGAGTTTTAATGATAGTTCCCATCAACGCGTTAGAAGCCGATACGCTTTACAGCTTGGCCGAATCTTTTGTACTGCGCGAAGGAACCGACTATGGCGAAGAAGAAGTGTCTCTAGACGTTAAAGTTCAACAAGTCTTAGATAGACTTAAGTCTGGTGAAGCCGTGTTAGTTTACTCAGAACTTCATGAAAGCGTGGACATAAAAAGAAAAGAAGATATTCAGCCAAGTGACGAGACTGAATAAACAAAAAAGCCGGGTCGAGCAACCCGGCAACCTTCCTGAGGAGAGGGAGGCTTAAAACGCGTATCGTGCAGTGACCTGCATAATATCCAAATCATCAATAATGCGGTAATTCGCACCAACCGCCCATTGTGGGGTGATATAGTAGTTAGCGCCTACTCTGAATGTAGCTTCGCCGTCGTCAACATCGTAGTAACCCACTTCACCCGCTAGCTCTACTTGCTCTGTAATCATTGAGCGAAGACCTGCGTTAATGCTGTAACCTGTTTCGTCGTTTACATCACCGTCAATGCGCTCTAAGTTTGCGCCGAAATACGCGTCGGTAGTGGCATTTACAGGTAAACGATAGCCAGCGCCAAGGGTTAACATATCGAAGTCGAAGTTACCCTCTTCAAAGAAGCTGTATTCACCGTTAAGGTACCAGTTGCTGTTTAAAAGGTACTTACCGTTAACGGTCAAACCATCTGGCTCGAATGACTCGTTGTCATCAAAGTCCATCTTAGTGTAACCACCTTCCACATAACGCCAGTCTGGTTTGTCTGCCATAGCTGAAAGAGGAAGTGTAGCTGCAGTCAGTGCTGCCGTGATAAGTGTGATTGCTTTGCGCATGTGATAACTCCTTAAATGTTCAGCAGCCCGCTTAATATTGAAAAGCGTGTTTAGCACGCCCTAAACCGGACGTTACGAACTGCCGGATTGATGAACACAAAAAACAAATTTCCTTTTGTGACATCGTTATTCTTTCCATAAAGAACTCGCATCAGATTTAATCATCAAGATGACGTTCACTAGAAACTTTGCAAAGGCTTTGCCAACAGCAGCATGTTGCTCAGAATTCTTTGTGTGAAATTTTCATAAGTAATTGATCAAAATATAAAAAATATTCTGTAGTTTAAGGGGGCACGCCATAGATTTATTTAAGGAAGCTAATAGATTGTGCATTCTAGATACATTTTGGCATGACTAACTGTCTCTAAAAAACAACAGTTATCCTTTTGTATAGGTCATCGGACGTTCTTACACACTGGTAATAGGGCCAAGTTTAAAATAAGTTTTTTCGCAAATTGTTGTAAGTAAAAGCAAAAAATCACTCCTGGCGCTCACACTATCGTGTTGGAACGCCTTTTGCTGATGTGCCTACGAGTTATCCAATTTTCACCTTTGCCATTTCGGCATGGAATTCGTGGGAATTCGTGATTACAAAGCAGGTAATCACGAGGGTGGAAGGAAAGGAGTAGAGCACCTTTTCGAGTTTGAGCAGAAGTAATCACGTTGGTTTTGTGCACTTATCCGCTGGGAAGCGACGAACCACACTTACGTTCACCATCACTTGGATGACTATTGTTTTCAAAAGGAGAGGACAAATGGCTAAGCCAGTTTTATTTTTCGACTACGTTTCACAAAAGAGAGCTAAGCATTCACGTAAACACGTGCTATCACGCATTCTTTTAGCGATGACCAGCGTTATCGCACTCGTTAACTTTCAGCAAGTCATGGCAATCGAGGTTAACGACAGCAATCAGCCTCAAAAAACGTCACCGGTTTTACAGTCAATTATCGATGCTGCGCGCGATTCGGCAACGCAAAGCTATGAACAGGATGATCATGGATTAAACAGTAAGTTAAAAGAGATAGATTACACCACCTATCGGTCGATCCGCTTTAAGCCAGAACAGAGTTTATGGCACGGCGAGAACGACTATGAACTGCAGTTTTTTCACCCTGGCTTTTTATATGAATACCCAGTCACTATTCACACTATTGGTGGGGATAACAAACCAGAGCGACTTGCGTTTAATAGTGAGATGTTTAACTACGATGGTTCTGCATCGAACTTGGCTGGATTGACCGACGAAAAGTCTGGTTTTGCGGGATTTCGCGTTCATTATCCAATTAAGAGCGAAGGGTACAAAGATGAATTCGCGGTATTTCTAGGTGCGTCATACTTTCGCCTTGTGGGGAAAAATCAGGTTTATGGCATTTCAGCTCGAGGCTTGGCTATTGATACGGCGTTGGCGAAAGGCGAAGAATTCCCCCACTTTACCGAGTTTTGGATAATTGAGCCTAGCGAAGGTAAGCCCATTACAATTTATGCACGTCTTGAAAGCCCCTCAGTAGCTGGCGCGTATAAATTTGTCATTCAGCCGGATATTGACACTCGTGTAAAAGTAGAAAGCTGGCTATTTGCTAGAGATGATGTTAGTAAGCTTGGTATTGCGCCATTTACCAGTATGTTCTTGTATGGCGAGAACACTGAAAAGCGTCATGATGACTATCGCCCCGAAGTACACGATAGCGATGGTGTGCTAATGGTCACTCACGCAGATGAAGAAATTTGGCGACCGCTTACTAACCCAGCCCGTTTGCAGGTTACCTCTTTAAGCGATGCAAATCCTAAGGGGTTTGGCATGCTTCAACGCGATGGCGAATGGGATAATTATCTAGATGCCGAAGCCAATTATCATCTACGTCCAAGCCTTTGGGTAACACCTGAAGCTGGTTTTGAGAAAGGCCGGTTGGAAGTGGTAGAAATTCCCACTAAGTCTGAGATTCACGATAATATCGTCGCCTTTTGGACCCCCGAAAAGCCGTTTAAGTCAGGAGAGTCGCTCTATTTCGCCTATGAATTGAAGACCGTAGAGCAGAATCCATTTGTAAGTAAACTCGCTTCTGTAGTACGTACCCGTCAGGGCAAAGCTGTGCTACCCGGCGACGAGTTCAAAAACGACAGTTTAAATACTACTAGACAGTTCAGTGTAGACTTCAGCGCTCCTTCTTCGGTGTCTTTTGATGACAAGTCAATGAAACTTATTGTGCAGGGCACTAACGGCGCAATTTCAAAGCAGCGTCTCTATCCTGTTGCTGATGGTCAAGAATGGCGTGCCACATTTTTCGTAAAACCTAAAGAGAAACAAACCGTTGATATGCGTGCATATATTGAGCACGACGGTAAACGTGTAAGCGAGGTTTGGAACTATGTCTATCAACCAAAATAACCCCGTGAACACATCATCTAACGAGGCTAAAGCCGAATCTCAGGTTAAAAGTGACGGCGCGGTGCGTCAATCACATTTCATCTTAAAAGGAGAGCATATGCGTTTGTTCATCATGGCAATGCTGGTTATTCCAAGTACGGCGCTGGCCGGTTGGAGTTTGTACGAAATATTTTTACCTAATGGGCTGACTAATTTAGAAATTGCGCAGTTAGGATTAGGGCTTACCTTGTTTGCATGGCTATGTATGGCTTTTTGGACCGGTATAATCGGCTTCTTTCTACAGCTTTTTAACATCGATCCGCTTAGCTTACGGAAAAAACAAGCGCAGCCTAGTGTTGATATGCCACTGACGCAGAAACACGCTATTGTAATGCCGGTGTATAATGAAGATACCCGTCGTATTATGGTGGGGTTCGAGGCCTGTATTCGCGAGCTGATGGAAAGCAAAAATAGCGCTCAGTTCGATTTTTACATGCTAAGTGATACCCGTGATATGGAAAAAGCCGATGCTGAACTGCGCGCTTTTACCCGTCTAAAAAAACGCTTAGGAGCGTTTTCAAATCAGGTTTTTTACCGTCGCCGCGAGCAAAATCTTCATAGAAAAGTGGGCAATCTTAAAGAGTTTTGCGAACGCTGGGGGGCTAATTACGAGTCGATGATTGTGCTTGACGCGGACAGCGTTATGACCGGAGAACGGATGCAAGATCTTGCTCGTCGTATAGAACAAAATCCAGATACCGCGCTGGTGCAAACTATTCCAATGCCGGTGCGCCAGAACACATTTTTTGGTCGCTTTGTACAGTTTGCGGCCCATTTATATAGCCCAATGCTTGCCACTGGATTGTCATTTTGGCAAACCGATAGCGCCAACTATTGGGGGCACAATGCCATCATTCGAATTGCGCCTTTTATGCAGCATTGCGGGCTTCCTACACTTGAAGGGCGAGCCCCATTTGGTGGCGAAATATTAAGTCATGACTTTGTAGAAGCGGCTTTATTGCGCCGTGCTGGGTGGCAGGCCTACTTGCTTACCGATACAACAGGCAGCTACGAAGAAGTACCAAGCAATATTGTTGATTACGCCATTCGCGACCGTCGCTGGGTGCAGGGCAATATACAGCATTTGGGGCTGCTTAATGTGAAAGGCCTTAAAATGGAGAACCGTCTGCACTTTTTATTTGGTGCTTTCGCTTATATTTCGTCACTCATCTTATTTTGCATGTTGGCGTTGGGCACGGCCGATGCGTTAATACGTGCAACGTCAGTACCTGAGTTTTTCGTCTCTGAGTATCAACTTTTCCCAAGTTGGCAAGTGGCTCGTCAAGACATGATGATGGTGACGATGTGGGGAACCGCAGCGCTTCTCTTTTTACCGAAAGTGCTGGGTATTGCATTAGCGTTGATAAAGCGTCGCAGCGAGTTTGGCGGAGCGTGGTCATTGCTCAAAGGCGCGGTTGTTGAACTGGCCATGGCTGTGCTTATTGCTCCTCTTATGATGTTCTACCACAGCTATTTTGTGATCAGTGTTTTTGTTGGTCATTCTGTTAAGTGGGAAGCGCAAGAACGTGAAGGACGTAAGGTACCTTGGAGCGTTGCAATTAAACATACGCAAATCATGAGCTGTCTAGCAGTAGCGTGGGGAGTCACCACATTCTACTTTACGCCCTCGCTGTTTATGTGGCTGCTACCTGTGTTAGTAGGCATGGTATTGGCCGCGCCTGTTATTCGTTTAACCAGCAGTGACAAGCTAGGCGTAATTATGCGGAAGTGGGGAGTATTCGTTATCGACCAAGAAGTTTACGAGTGCAAAGCCCTTAAGCGTCTACGCGTAGCGATGAACTATTTTGCAATTACACAGCATAAAGCAGAGGTGCCCGCACTGCCAGATAATGTATGGCAAAGCATGCCGGTGCAGGCGCTTGGTGAAAAGCCTTTACCTATGCGTTACAGATTACCAAATAGCGCCCACTAAGTATTGAGTAATACGAGCATAAAAAAACCGCACTCAATGTGCGGTTTTTTTATCTATGCGGACTGGTATCAGGTAACAACAACCTTAACTGAAAGTAGCGCAGGCAAAAGCTGGGTTTCTTCACCCTATTTGCCAACCTGTTACTGTTCAAACGTTACTGAAAATGTCACAGGAACCGTTGTTGTGATGCTTTTAAGGCCAGCAATTTTTTGAAGTGCAGCTACGCCATCAGCAAGACCGAAAGATTCAGCTTTGATAAGCGTAGGTGCTGTGGTTGATACTGATAACATATCGTCACTGACCTTACTGGCTTGCACAGAAAATGAAGTAGGTACCGCTTTACCATGTAGCGTTAGTATACCGTTCACTTTTCCATTAACTACATCACCTGTCTGAAGATTCATCATCGATTCAGGTAAGCTTGCTTCAAAGGTCGCTTGTGCAAATTTCGTTACGTTAAACAGCATCTCCTGCATCCGCTCGTTACGAATATCAATTGCCGTATTAACCGACGACAAATCCACAGCGACGCTGAGTTTACCGCTATCAGACAACGATCCCTCGAAGCTATCAAATTTATGAATTTCTGTAACTTGGGCGTTTTTCGTTGATAAAAAATGTAGCACACTGGTTTCGCCGTCAATTGACCAATCGGCTGCAGCAGGGAACGCTAGCCCACAAGTCAGCAATGCTGCCGATAACGTGCGAATACGTGTAATAATCATAGGTTACTCCTTCTACTATTGGGTTCCATCTGGCTTGATTTAACCACGACCAGAGTAATGAGGCCCAGCAACATTACCACGCTATTATACGTTGGTTAGCACGCTGCGCTATCAGTTTGATACGCGCTAATGCCGATGCGGGTTTACAAAATCATTATACTGGACAACATCTTGCCATGGCACTCGTTGATCGCCCATTACCACAAAATCTGGGTTCTCTAGCGAATGACGTTGGTTATAGGTGAGAGGTTCAAAATTTGCAGCTGCAATACTGCCGCCTGCTTCAGAAACAATACACTGAGATGCCCCCGTGTCCCATTCGCCAGTGATGCCAATACGCATAAACACGTCTGCTTTACCTTCTGCGATAAAGCACGCTTTCAGCGAACAACTTCCAAGAGGGAGGGTTTGATATACCCGTTTTGCGCACATTCTACTTAGTACTTTTTCTCGCGACTGACGACGACTGATAGCGATCATAACAACGCTATTTTTAGGGTCGTCTAACTTACGCACTTTGATCGGGTGATCACCATCTGGCGATGATTTAAATGCGCCCTGGCCTTTTTGAGCGTAATACAGTGATTGTCCGGGAGGCCAAAATATAACGCCAATGGTTGGTTCGTTATTTTCGATCAAGGCAATATTTACGGCAAAGTCGCCGCTTCGTGCAATAAACTCTTGAGTGCCGTCGATCGGGTCTATGAGCCAATATCGCGGCCAATGCTTTCGCTCTTCTAAACTTGCGTGTTTATTTTCTTCAGAAAGAATGGGGATATCAGGTGTAGCGGCTTTTAGGCGCTTGTTAATGATATCGTTTGCCAGGTAGTCTGCGCTGGTGACAGGGGATTCGTCTTCTTTCTGGTAAGCGTCAAACTCACCTTTGTCGTACACTTCTAATACGGCTTCGCCAGCTTCAACGGCAATTTTTTTTGCAAGTTCTAGTAGGTCGGCATGGGCGTCATCGGGCATAGTTTATTGTTCCTTAAACCACTTTTGAGCTAAAAACAGCGCAGCTATGCAGCGTGCTTCTATAAAGTCTTCTCTAGCAAGTAAAGCATCTGCTTCATCTAAAGGCCAATGAATCACCTCGAGAGGTTCAGGCTCATCACCTTCTAGTTGCTTAGGATACAAGTCGCGGGCTAGTACGATGGTCATGTTGGCATTAAAGAAGGTTGGTGCCATACTCACTTTATGAAGCTCAATAAGGTCGTTGGCAGCAAAGCCTGCTTCTTCTTGAAGCTCGCGATTAGCTGCTTCAATGGCGGTTTCGCCCGGGTCAATTAAACCTTTCGGAAAACCAAGTTGATACGAGTGCGTTCCAGCGGCATATTCACGAATTAACACCATGGTGTTTTCATCTAGCATTGGCACAATCATCACCGCGCCTCTGTTACCCCCAGCCATGCGCTCAAACTCACGGGTGGCACCATTGGAAAACTCTAAGTCTAGGCGCTCTACCCTAAAGAGTTTACTCTGGGCAACGATTTCACGAGAATGAATTTGTGGTAACGGTTTGTTCGGATCAATTTTCGGCATGTCTCTCGCTACAACTTTGTTATCATACTTGTATACAATTTATTAGCTTACTTCATTATAAGGAAAATCGCTTGCCCTTTCTGCCCTGGAATGAAATAGATACTGTACTACTCGATATGGATGGAACTCTGTTGGACCTCCATTATGATAATCAGTTCTGGCTGCACCATTTACCTAAGCGTTTAGCGGAGTTGCGAGGCATTTCAGAAGCACAAAGCCAACAGGAAATGTCAGAGCGTTATGAAGCAGTGTTTGGTCAAATACAGTGGTATTGCTTAGATTATTGGGCTGAGTCACTGGCTTTAGACTTAGAAAATGAATTTATGCCGTTGAAACGGGAGCTCGCTCATTTACTTGCACTTCGAGAAGATACCATCCCTTTTCTAGATGCTCTGCATGCATCTGGTAGAGAAGTCGTGCTGGTAACTAATGCACATCCCAATAGTTTGGCTCTCAAGATAGAGCATACTCAGCTTGACGCCCACATTGATAATCTGATTTCAACCCATGAGTTCGGGGTTACCAAAGAGTCTCAGCTGTTATGGGAACGTTTACAAAAGCGGGTGAAGTTTGATGCCAACAGAACGTTATTTGTTGATGATTCATTGCCGATATTGAATGCGGCAAAAACCTACGGAATTAAACATTTGTTGGCCGTTGATAATCCTGACAGCACCCTGCCAAACAGAAACATTAGTGAGTTCCCTGCGGTGCGCGATTATCGTTTGATGCTTGAAGATATCAAAGCAAATCCAGTGAGTAATGCTGCAAAAAAACGTTTTTAAAGGACGAAAGTAAATGGTCTCCGATACAATTTATGTTGGTTCAATTAACCCTGTTAAGATTAATGCTGCATTAAATACCCTATCTGACACCCTAGAACATGACTTCGATGCGCAAGGTATGGCAGTTCCAAGTGGCGTGCCATACCAGCCAATGAGCGAGGACGAAACCCGTTTGGGGGCAATAAATCGGGTTAAAGCTATGCTAGCTCATCACCAAGGTGGATTGGCCGATGCCTGGTATGTGGCTATCGAAGGGGGAGTGGATGTTTTTGAAGATGGCCCTGCAACATTCGCTTATGTCGCGATATACCATGAGGGTCATTGGTCAGTAACGAGAAGTGCCAGTTTGCCCCTTCCGGTTAGCGTTTATCAGGCACTTCAGCGAGGCGAAGAGCTAGGGCCGGTAATGGACAAACTCTTTGATATGACGAATGTTAAGCAAAAGGGCGGCGCGATCGGTCTGCTTACGTTGAATCACGCTACACGACAAAGTGTGTATGAAGTCGCGTTAACGTTGGCCATGGCTAAATTTCACTTTCCCGATCTCTACACCGATTAGTCGCTGCATCATAACTTTGTTATGCAATTGCCATTTTATAGCTAAATACTGAGCGCTCACAGAGGATAGCGATTTATTGTGAGCCTTGGTCGAAATACTTGGCTAACTTACCTTTTTGTACCAGTCCGCCTAGATAGTCACCCACTCAGCGAGACTTAACACGTTCGTAATCGCGGCGTGTTACCGCAGGTATTGATACTAATATCGTCTATTGCGTTGCTCTGAAATCTTTACCGCGTTAAGTAATCTTTTCTGATCTACGGCGTTATTTTTTTATCATCAGTTTGTCTTTATCTCTGCAAGGTATTGAATTAATTTGAAAATAATTCAATTGTCACCTTGGCTTTCTAGTTGCACCACTCTCATTCCAAAAGGATTAAGGAGAGTGACAATGAGTGAGACAATTAATACCTACAACCCTGCTACAGGTGAAAAAATCGATCATTATCATTTGATGTCAGCTGAAGACGCAGAGCAAGCCGTAACGCGTTCGCAAGAAGCGTATTTGAACTGGCGTCGTACATCATTTGAAACCCGTGCAGACTTGTTAAACAACCTTGCTGACTTAATGGAAGAGCGAATTGATGATTTAGCCAGCCTAATGACAAGGGAAATGGGTAAAGTAACGGCTCAAGGTAAGCAAGAAGTGCAGCTGTGTGCAGAAATATGTCGCTACACTGCCGAGCACGGTGCATCTATTTTAGAAGATGAACATCGTATTTTTGAGGGTGGTCGCGCCATTATCACTTATCAGCCAATCGGCGTGATTCTAGGTATTCAGCCTTGGAACTTCCCGCTTTATCAAGTTATTCGTTATAGCGTTTCAAATATTATGGCAGGCAACACGACTGTACTTAAGCACGCTAAAAACGTATTCGGTATGGCGCAGGCTATCCAACAAATGTATGAAGATGCAGGATTCCCTAAAAATGTATACCAGTCGCTGTTAATAGATGGCAGTACGGCAAGTGATTTGATTAAACATAAGCATGTTCGCGGCGTAACCTTTACTGGTAGTGATGAAGTAGGTAAGCAGGTAGCGAAAGAGGCAGCAAGCTTATCGAAAAAAACGGTAATGGAACTTGGCAGTAACGACGCCTTTGTCGTACTTGAAGATGCGGATATCGATAACGCGGTAGAAATGTGTATTCAAGGTCGAGTAATAAATAATGGCGAAACTTGCGTAGCAGCCAAGCGTTTCGTTGTAGTAGATAGCGTGTATAACGAATTTAGAGACAAATTTGTTGCGCAGTGTAAGAAGTTGAAAGTGGGTGACCCTACTGACGAAAACACAGATTTAGGCCCAATGGCGCGCGAAGACCTACGTGACGAATTACACGAACAGGTAAAAAAATCACTGGAGGCCGGTGCTACACTGACCTTAGGTGGAGAAGTACCAGATTCAAACGGTTATTTTTATCCTGTAACTATTCTTGAAGATGTATCGCCTGGTATGCCTGCTTATGATGATGAACTATTTGGCCCAGTAGCGTCTTTGATTAGAGCTCGAGATGACAAGCAGGCGATGGAAGTAGCGAATGATTCGCGCTATGGATTGGGCGGCGGTATTTTCAGTACCGACACTGATAAAGCCATTGCGCTTGCGAAAGATGAGTTTGATACAGGTATGGTAAATATTAACGGTTATTCGTTAGCACAGCCTAATCTACCGTTTGGTGGAGTCAAAGATAGCGGCTATGGTCGTGAACACGGTGGTTATGGAATGCGAGAATTCGTTAACATCAAAACCATTATGGTAGCGGAAAATACTGCAGACTAATCACCAGCAAGCTACTTAGCGTTAAAAGGCGGGCAATTGCCCGCCTTTTTTGTGTCTAAAATGCAAAGGCTAGCTCCCTCATTTTTGCAGTTATCATTAAGCGCGTTTTTCATCATACATTTCTGGGCGATGCTTCGTGTAATCGGCTCATCGTTTTACTCTTTATGGAAATTCAGGCAATTGCTCTGATCTTGCTGAACTAATTTCATTACTGTGACGGTCTTTTCGTAAAACAATTGTGTATAAAGAATTGGGCGTCAAAACAAGGAGAATGTGATGAAGGCTCTAAATAGACAAAAAGAGACATTGAGTGTGGCGTTGATTAATCGACCGGTTATTCGCCGTTTCGCGTTACGTACTTTTTTAACTGCGGTCGTGCTCTCCCTTCCACTTCCATCTGTTGCCCACGCAAACTCTGCTTCGCATGAAGAGCGTAACAATGCCAATACGGCGAGCGCTGAGGTATCTCCGCGTTTGTGTAAAGACGTATCGCTTCAAGTATTAGGCTCTGGCGGCCCCGAACTCGATGACGGCCGAAGCTCTAGCGCTTATCTTATTTGGATAGACGAAAAGGCGCGGGTTTTGATTGATGCGGGAAGCGGAAGTAGCGTGCAGTTTGGTGCTTCTGGCGCTCAATTTGAAACGCTGAATGCCATCTTGCTTTCTCATTTACATACTGATCATGCGGCGGATTTGCCTAGCTTTATCAAAGGGGGGTACTTCACAGACCGAAATACCGATTTATTAGTAATAGGGCCTGATGGAAACGACGTTATGCCATCAACTGAGGATTACATCGCCTCACTATTAGGAAAAGAAGGCGCCTTTAGCTATCTATCTTCTTACACCGTTAAAGGGCAAGATGACTACGCTATTTTACCAAAATCTGTCAATAATGCGTTTCTTGAGACGCCTTTCGACCACAAGATTGATAATGAGGTTAGTATTGAAGCCATTGCGGTAAATCATGGTCCCATTCCAGCGCTTGCTTGGAAAGTAAATGCAAAAGGCTGTGAGCTCGTGTTTTCGGGAGACACTAACGATGAAGAAGGCCACCTTGCAAAGTTTGCGAAAAACGCTGACCTGCTTGTGCTGCATAACGCAATTGACGATTCTGCTCCTCAAGCAGCAAAAAATCTTCACATGACGCCTACTCAACTCATAGACATTGCAAAGCGCTCTGAAGCTAAGCGAATAGTATTGTCGCACTTTATGCAACGAAGTGAACCTGGTATCGATGCACTCACTGAGGCGATGACGGTCATTGCCCCCGGTCGTGTGTATGCGGCTCAGGATTTAATGAATATTACGCTTGACGAGTGAGGGCTACAAAGGTAACTCGCGGGCGTTACCCCTCGCTAGGAAACTTGCCACTGCCTTCTGAGTGGGCAATTATCTATGCGGATTGGTATAAGGCTAATACTGTCGCGACAAATAAAAATGCAGAGCATGCGGCTCTGCATTTTTTATTTGATTCTGTTGCTAATATGTTACTGCGGGGCAAAAGGCAGCGGAATAGGTGTCCCGTTTACGCTGGCTTCTCCATTTTTTAACGTTATTTTAGTTTCATAACCACTCTCAGTTTCTTTTATTAAACCCTGTTGCGCAAATGTACTCAACATCATGGGTGTTTGCTGGTCTACCGCAGCTTGAAGTTCTTCTTCTGTCATGTTCTGCGCCTGTGGCGTGGCTAAAAGTTGGCCCATCATATAGCCAGATGCCATGCTCTCTGCAAAGGCTTTGTCGGCAGTAATTTGCGCGTCTGCTAGCAAATGTGTTATCCAGTAAGCCACATCTTCCATGGTGCCTGGCAGCGCATCAATGCCGACTAACTTCGTACTAGCATGAGCATTAAATGACCCTTCTGGTAATGTTGCTTTCAGTTTTGTTATGTTTAATTCAGGCTCAGCTTTAAGTTGGGGGAGTAAGTTTGCTTCGACAAACTCCATCATTTTGACTGGTACTTCTTCAGCAGGCAAAAGCAATGAGGTATTGCTGAATTCTTGATAGGCTTTGATGAAATCTATGTCTAAGTTATTGATAGCAACACCTAGCACCATATCGGTGGCCTCAATCTCAGGGCCAATGACTTTATCAATCGCATACTCCACATACACATCAGCCGTATTTTCATCTTCGTTTACATTGGTATCTGTAATAAGTGCGATGTTGTCTAATTGAACTTTTGTGCCTGGTTCTATACCAGTGATTTCCATGCTTTCAATAAGCGCTTTTACTTTAGACTCAAACAGGTCGCCTTTTAACGCTTCTATAATACTGCCTTGGTAGCTTACGTCCATTGATAGATTAGACAATGTCATTGAAACATCATCAGCATCAATGCTAAGTGATTCACCAAAAGAGGTATATACCGTCTCACTACCTTCGGGCTCTGCTTCGCCTTTGTAACCCGAGAATAACAGGGTGAAACCCTCTTCTTCACTGGTTGCGCTAAGGGCAGGAATAACATCTGCGTAGTGCAAACCACCGAATAAGCCCACTACCCCGTCATTTTGATAAATTGGCTTTTGACCGTCCCACTGTACGTACTCTCTTAGTTCATCGCCATCAACAGAGACTGAGTATTGGATGCGACCTAGACCAACGCCGTCGCCAAAATAGACTGGTCCGTGATGTGCAACAAGCGTTGCAACAACACTGGGGTTTTCTTCAAAAGGCATTTCACTAGGCGCAGCATTCTGCGCATTTATCAATGCTTGAAAATCAACGGCAAGCTTTATTTCAGCGGTGGTAGAAAACCAGCCCTTTCTATAAGACAGAACGTCGGCAGAATACATTGCCTGCTGATTTATTTCGTCGATAGCTGACATGACGTTATCTTGTACGCTATTCCCAATGAAATAAGGGGCAACGCCGAGCGCAACTAATGTGGCGCCGACGCCGGCTAGAAGAGGTTTGTTCATTTTACAATCCTTTGTTGAGTGTGTTCCAGTTGGCCCTGATAGGTCGATACCAAGACGTATACGTTGCTGTAGTTACTATCACTATTGAGCGGGGGGAAGCTGTATAGCAATGTAGCCGCTGTTGTTAGGTGTACCAAATAAACGGGATGCCTGCTGTACCTCATCAGGTAAGCTTTCATCTGGTTTAAATTTACCACTAACACGAATATTCTTCATGCTGGTGGGAATAATGGCATCCATAGACAAATTAAGTAGATTAGGCTCGCTCACCGTTATACCAATATGCTCGCCCTCGCAGCGCAGTTTCGCAGAGTAGGTGCCAAAATCAATAGGCCCTTGGGTTCCCGCTACTGTCGCATTTAGCCAGTCTCCAGAGCCGCTTAACGACCGACACGCAGGACCGAACGTTAAATCGTCCAGCGTTACTTTAAAGCGTCCACCAGCGTTTACTGGTAACGGCAAGCGAACTTGAGCAATCACCCTGTCTACTGGTAGATAAAGAGTGAAATTCTCGGTGCTTACCGTATTCTGGCTTAACAGGCCTGTTGTAACAGGCCCTTCAAACGCTACCTCGTTTTTATCGCGAATGTTTCCCGCTTTGAGATCTAATTTAATTTTCCCCACCAACATGTGCAGAGGGCTTAGTTCCCATCTAACGTTATAAATTGCTAAGCCATTGGCTACCACAGTTTGCGCTTTGCCTGAAAACAGAGTGCCGGTTACGCCACTAATTTCAATATTACTCGGCAACGATACGCGGCCTATTACCTGAGTAGCAGGCATGTAGGCTACAGCAAACAATAAGAAGGCGATAACGCCGCCTATAATCCAACTAACTTTCGACTTCATGCTTTACCTAACTGTAGTCGGCGAATTTTGATATAGCCTGGCGCATCGGCCTCGGCAATATCGGCTTGAAGGATAACCACTCCCATGTTTTCCATGGCCTTAAGCCAATCTAGAACACTGTTGAATGGGGCTTGATCGACCCATACTTGCAGCTCGTCGCCCTGTGGCTGCATACGTGAAATGGCAATGTCGTGCTGTGCAGTAGTGCGGTTTACCGCTTGTGGTAATGAACCAGAAAAGGCGCGCTTACCGCCACTTACGCGGCGCAACTGCTGTGCTCTTGCCGCACTGTCTTTTACCCAAACCAATAAGGATTGCTGGTTATCAAGCAGTTGCTTTTGCTTGTCTAATGCGGCGTTAAGCGGAGACCAAATTACAAAATAAAATAGCGCTATCACAATCATAACCGCTGAAATTAACACAAGCTTCTGCTCGCGTTCAGTCAGCGCTTTATACTTTTCTAAAAGTGCGTTCATAAGGTACTCCTTACCGACACAGTTCCGACAACACCATCGTCTCGATTGTTTATAGCACCTTGTTCAACTACAAACCCCGCGTTTTCTGCGGTACGTTTAAATTGTTCTAGCGCTTCAAAGTTTTTACCTTGAGCCTGAATGCGAATTTCAGTGCGCGCCGCGTCGAACCTCAGTGTTTGCGGCTTCACATTAGTGGCTGAAAACGCAGGCGCTAGCTGATCGAGCATAACGAGCATTGAGGCATCGCCGCCACCTTGTTCTAACTTAGCTAATTCACTTTGAAGCTTTAACTTCACGTTGCGATAGGTACCAATATTGGGGAACCCTGCTTTTACCGCCGCATTGATTTCGCTGCTTAGCGCCTGATTTTGCGCTTTAAGATGGTAGAGAGAAACGCCTTTGTCAATCAGGCTGGTACATAAGGCCAGCACAGCAAGAACGGCCGCCACTCGCCACTGACTTAATACTCCGCTGCGCTTGCGTTTAATCTTGTACTCGCCTTGGCACAGGTTAAAGCTACTTTGCATTGCTTCTTTAGCCAAAACCTGCATAGGTAGTTCTAGCGGCGCTTGTGCTTCTTCAATATTTGGCAAGCTGCTCAAATCTATGCCGGCGTAATTAGTAATTACCACAGGACTGTCTTGCTGAGCGGTAAAGTGGATAAGCGTTGGCAATAACCATGCTTGTTCGCCCTGCACACCTTTAAAGGTATCTTGGCGTACTAAAAGTTGTTCCCCAAGAGTTAATACTGACCATCCGTCTTGCGTCACTGGAACGGCAAGGACGTCAGGAATAATGGTGTCGCAAAATAGACCTGCTTCGCTTAGCCATGATTGCCACATTTGCATTTTTTCATGACTGACCACCGCTACCGCTTGCCTGTCGACTCGCCTTGGGCCAATGGCAAAAAACTGTTGGCTTATGTCGGTTGCAAGCTCGTCTTCAAGCATAAACGGAATAGCAGAAATGATTTTACGGCCCGCTTTCGGCGGAAGCTCAACCCACTTGAGCAAGATGTCGCTACTAGGCGCTAATGCAATAACGCCTCGCTGGCCAGCGCGTTCAGTGAGCGTAGATAGGTCTTCTGCATTGGGAAGTTCGCCAGAAGCAATGATTTCATCTTCTGTTTTCGAATAAACGAGCCAGCTTATCGGGTCGGTGTGGTTGGCGCCTAAACGCACCAGTAATTGTTCCATTAATAGGTTCCCCCAAACTCGCGGTTCACTACACGTACGCCACTATCGGCGCTGGCGTGAAACACGGTGGAAAGCTTAAAGGTTGCTTTGTTGTACTGTGTTTTTGTGTGCAACATAAAATATTCGGTTTTAACTGAAAACCATGCTTGTCGAGTACTTGTCAAATTAAGCGCTTGAATAGAAGGCTCGCTTAAAAAAGCATTGGTATCGTCCCATCCGTTTTGCGGGCGGCTGCTTATCAAACTGGCGGCTTGTTGCATATCTAGCCCCGTCAATCCTGCTAATAATGGCGCATCTTCTTCTTCTAACGTATTGACGTTAATTTTCAACTCATTGTAATCCGGTATAACGCAAACCAAAGGTAACACTTCATCGAGCCATTCTGGCGATGCACCGTTAATAATACGCAATTCACTTTTCGATGCCAGCGGCCCGTTAGCGGCAAGATAAGGAAACTCTCTGGACTCGTATTCACTATCTTCAGCACCGTAAGGTCGCATACTGTCATCCTCATCTACCCAGTCGGCCAAACTGTCTCGAAGTGTATCTGCTGTAAAGTTATCTAGCCCATCTACGCTAAGCGAGAGCAGCATAGTGTGGAAGGCTTCCATAGCTTCGGTGGTGTTACTGGAGCCGTTACTATTTGTGTTTCCTGACGCGCTACCAGAAACAATAGCGTTAAGATTGAAGCACGCCTGCAAATCTTCTAAGTTAGCGGTGAGGCCACCGTTTTCCAACGGATATGTAAATTCTTGCGCCCAGGGTTGGTCAATGGAAATAACCTCTTCACTTTCCTTCATTAACGACTGAATAGATTTTCGTGCAAAAGCTTCTGCGCCCATGGCGTACCAATAGGCTTGGTTATTATCTTTTAGGTTCATTGTGCGCTGAACCTGAAGTTGTAAGCGTGTGCCCATTTCAGTAGCGAGTACTGCCACTAGTGCAACGATCATAAGCACAATCATCAGCGCCACGCCTTTCTGCTTACTTGGCGGCGAGCGAAAAGCACTAACAACCGCTTTGCGGTTGACACTTTTAGGCATGGGATGGCGGAATGAAGCCATGTGAATCTTCTTCATGACGCTCCCCCTGTGGTCAAGGTGAATTCTCTGCGAATTTTTCCGAAGTCTTTACTGACAAACTCTATTGCCACGGCGCGAGGAAGCGCGGTTCCTTTATAACTTTCATTCCAAGAAAGGTCTTCATCTTCGTCTAAGGATTCGTTACTAGATGTAGCAAGAAACTCTATCTTAAGACTTTCTATGTCCTCTAACAGTACGCGTACCTTCGGCTCATAGCCAATGACGTTATCAACATAGTTGCTGTATAACCGTTCTAGCCTGTTTTCATTAAGGCGGTAGGCAACATATTGAAGCGTACTTCGTGGCAGCATAAGCTGAGGGTTGTGCCAGCCTCCCCGCACGAAGCCGACGCCGTCATCGTCACTATTATCAACCTCGCCACCGGCCATCACAACATCTTGCTTTTCACCGTTCACCCGAGCTGCTCGAGGTACGGCTTGCTGCAGATCTCGCTCAATTGTGATCATCGCGCGCTGCAATAGTTGAAGCTTTGCAAAGCGCTCTTCTGAAATATCGTTACTGTCAATAACCGTAGTGAGCAAACCGGTAGACGCAAGGCCAATAAGCGTGAAAATGGCCATGGCGATCAATATTTCTATAAGCGTAAAGCCGCGCTGCATACTAATTGTCCGCCGTTGGCTTAGCCACAAATGTGGTGACGGAAGTGACCGAGCTACCGTAGCTTTCGTCTTCACCTACAGAAACAGTAACGGCCCGTAAGTCGTTATCATTTGTTTTGGCTACCGTTTGTTGCCAATACCAAGTACGGTCGGCCATTTCCATGGTGCCTTTTAAATTGTTTTTGGGTGGCCATGTAGTATCTAGCTGAAGCTGATTCAGGCGGTTACTCGCAACCCAGTTGGCAAACGTGACAGCTTCAATTTGACCTACGCTCGAGAGATGCTCTCCTGCCGCTTTGAGTACTGCCGTACCTGTGAGCGCGAAAATAAGCAGGGCCACCATGACTTCAAGTAGGGTTAATCCGCGTTGGTGACGAAGTGCACTAGACACGTTTGAAGTGGGCGCGCTCATAGTGGGCGCTCCGCCGGTCCTTCAAGTACCAAAGGTGGTAGATCTTGGTTTTGCACGCTGTAATAGACAGGGTCGTCGCCGTCATCGCCTTCATAATTAAACGATAAGGTAAATGGCGTGATTTCGCCGCTCGACATGATAAGTATTTGCGGGGGAGGTAGCTTTTTCTCTTCTTCCTTACCTATCTCAACGCCCTCGTTAGCAACACTTAAATTTTCGTCAAAGATGTCTCTGTCAAATAGCCGGTCTTCAACATCCCAAGGTAGGTCGTCTAAATTTAATGTGAAAGTAAATGGTTCGGGCAAAGTATAGGGCTCATAGGTTTTTTCACCCTCGATACGCTGCCATTCATCATCGTCATCCAAGTAAACAAAGTAATACTGGTTTTTATCAGCTTCGAAGCGCACGCCAAGCTGCTGCTGATTCAGCACGGCAAAGTCGCTAGCCATATCGACGATAACTTGCAGACGCTGTGCTTGGCTTTTTAATAAATCAGCCTTGCTTGCGCCGAAGGCGTTGAACATAACGTACCCGGCCGCCAAGCCCATAAGCAGCAGTACAAGCATGACTTCCAATAGGGTAAAGCCTGCTTTATTAAACGATGTACTGCTGCGGTAGCGCATAAAGGCTAGTTCAGGTATTCGTTAATGTTCCAGTTACCGATGTCATCATCAGTACCTGGTTCACCGTCTGGACCGTTTGAGAAAATATCAACTACGCCTAGCTCTCCTGGGCTGATAAGCGCGTATGGATTGCCCCACGGATCTTCAGGCAGGCGCTTAATAAAACCACCTTCAGGATAGTTACGAGGAATAGGATCAATCGTTGGCGCGGTAACTAGCGCGTCTAAACCTTGTTCGGTGGTTGGGAAGCGATTGTTACGCAGCTTGTACATCTCAAGTGCGCTTTCCATTTGTTGAATATCGACAGCAGCCTTTTTAAGCTGCGCTTCTTCTTGGTTACCTAAAATCTGAGGCGCTACCATAGAGGCCATAATACCGATGATCAGAAGTACGACCATGACTTCAATCAAACTGAAACCAGAACTGCGATTAAGTGTTTTCATTAAATATTCACCATGTTGTTCAATGCTAAAATTGGCTGCAATATTGCCATAACGATAAACAGAACAATGCCTGCCATCGATACGATAAGTAAGGGTTCAAATACCTTAAGTGAGACACCAATAAGCGCTTCAAATTCCCTATCTTGATTATCTGCGGCTCGAGCTAGCATTTGCTGAAGCTCGCCCGACTTTTCACCTGATGCAATCATATGCATCATCATGGGTGGAAACATTTTTGTATTGTCCAGCGCTGCACGTAAGCTGCTACCTTCTTTCACGTTAATGGCTGCGTCGGCCACTTGGTTCTTAATATGTTGATTTTCAAGCACATCGCCAGAGATTCGCATCGCTTCAAGCAAAGGAACAGCGCTGGCGCTCAATATACTCAAGGTGCGAGCAAATCGTGCTGTGTTCAAGCCTCTCGATACTCGGCCTATCAACGGCAGCGTTAATAGCGCTTTGTGATAGCGCAGTTTCATAAGCTTTTGCTGCAATACGCGCTGAATGATAACGATAAGCACGCCTATGCCGATTAGCATAAATAAGCCGTAGTTCTGAAGCCATGTACTTACAGATATGAGAAACTGGGTGATGCCCGGCAGGTCTTGCCCCATGTGGTCGAATTGACCCACAATTTTAGGCACAACCACGGTTAACAGCAGTATCACGATCCCCATCGCAAAAAACAGCATTAACAACGGGTAAACCATCGCCTGTGTTATTTGGCTACGGGTTTGCTGTCTACGTTCGGTATAGTCGGCTAAACGATTAAGTACTGTATCAAGGTGGCCTGACTTTTCACCTGCAGCTACCATTGCGCGGTAAAGCTCGTCGAATACACTTGGAAACTGACCTAATGCATCGGCAAGCCCGTGACCTTCGACGACTTTACTGCGCACCGCCATCATCATGTTTTTCTGACGAGGCTTTTCGCATTGTTCTGCTACCGCTAGCAGCGCCTCTTCGACAGGAAGAGCCGATTCTACAAGGGTAGCCATTTGCCGAGTAAGTAGCGCTAAATCGGAAGCTGAAATACGAGGTTTAAACAGAGAAAATGAAAGCCCTTTGCCTTCGCTTTGTGTGCGCTCGGCAACTTGCTCGACTTCTAAAGGGATTAAACCCTTTTCGCGCAGCTGTTGACGCACCTGACGGGCATTATCACCTTCAAGTACGCCGTTTGTATTTTTACCGCGGGCATTAACCGCCTTATAAGCGAAGGCCGCCATTTAGTCTTCCCTCGTAACTCGAAGCACTTCTTCAAGTGAGGTAACACCCAAAAGAACTTTGCGGCAGCCGTCTTCACGAATGCTTGGTGTGGACGTTCGGATGTAGCGTTCAATGGCTTGTTCACCGACACCTTCGTGCATCATTTCGCGCACTTTCTCGTCTACTAACAATAGCTCATGAATACCAGTACGACCGCGATAGCCGGTTTGATTACAGGCGGCGCAGCCGTGAGGCTTGTAAATCGTTGTGCTGCTGGTGGCCTCTTGTCCCAAAACTTCTAGTTCTGAGGCATCCGGTGTATGAGGCTTCTTACATTCCGGACACAAAGTTCGCACCAAGCGCTGTGACAATACCGCTAATAGACTTGAAGACAATAAGAAAGGCTCAATGCCCATATCTTCTAGACGCGTTATGGCGCCGGCAGCGGTATTGGTATGCAGAGTAGAAAGTACCAAGTGACCGGTTAAACTGGCTTGAACGGCGATTTGTGCCGTTTCGATATCTCGGATCTCTCCGACCATTACCACGTCTGGGTCTTGGCGCAAAATAGCGCGAAGGCCGCGGGCAAACGTCATATCAACGCGCGGATTGACTTGAGTTTGGCCAATGCCAGGAAGATCAAATTCAATCGGGTCTTCAACGGTTAGAATATTTCTGTCTCGCGAGTTTATTTCAGAAAGCCCAGCGTACAAGGTAGTACTTTTACCTGAACCGGTGGGGCCGGTAACCAAAATAATGCCATGAGGCTTGCGAATAAGGGTGGAAAAGTGATTGCGATTTTGCAGCGTCATGCCCAAATCTTCTAGATTCAGGCGGGCATTATTTTTATCCAGAAGACGCAGTACGACACGCTCGCCATGACTCGATGGCATGGTAGAAACACGCACATCTACTGCTCGCCCAGCAATACGCAGCGTTATACGGCCATCTTGCGGAACCCGTTTTTCAGCAATGTCTAACTTCGCCATTACTTTAATGCGCGATACCAACATGGAAGAAAGCTTGCGGTTAGGGCGCAGAATTTCTCGCAATACACCGTCTACACGAAAGCGAACCACAAGCTGGTTTTCAAAGGTTTCAATGTGGATATCTGACGCGCCTTCTTTAATCGCTTCACCAAGCATGGCATTAATAAGCTTGATAATTGGGGCGTCATCTTCACTATCTAACAGGTCTTCAGTGTCTGGGAGGTCTTCAGCTAACGCAAACAAGTCGCTTTCGTTACCAAGATCTTCCATAAGCTGTTTCGCCGCTGAACTGTCACGTTGAAACGCGCTAGTCAGAAGGCTTTCAAATTCATCAGCGGGTATGGTTTTTGGCACAAAAGGCTCGCCGTAGAAACGGCGAACTTCTGCAAACACTTCAAAAGGTGTGTTTTCGGTAAAGTAGAGCACAGCAGGGGTTTCATTGGTTTCAAGTAACACCTGGTTGCGCTTGGCAAAACTAAATGAAAGCTGCCTAGGGCCAGCCTCAGCTTCAGGTAAACCCGCGTCTTCACCCATGGCTTCCAAGGCTTCTTCTTGCGCCTCTAATGCTTGAGTAAGTTGTTCGTCCTGCCCAGCCATTCTACTCGTTACCTTCTTTTAGCTTCTCTTTTTCAGTGAGATACTCTTCAAACGAAGGCGGTAGAGAAAGTTCGTCATCCCATTGAGGCATACTTGGTGTTTCGGCTGACGGCATCAAAGATACACCGTCCTGCTGACGCTTAAGTTGAAGCGCACGGATATAGTTGTACTTGCGATGACTAATGGCATTCATGGTCGCACCATCTCGCACAATTGTGGGCTTTAAGAAGACCATTAGGTTGCGCTTACGCTTACTTGTTGATGTGCTCTTAAACAGGTGACCAAGAATAGGAATATCACCAAGCAGCGGTACTTTAGATACGCTTTCCTGAACGTCTTCATCTATAAGGCCGCCAAGAACGATAGTACCGCCGTCATCTACAATTACTGTAGTTTTGATTTCACGCTTGTTAATTGAGATATCTACCGAGGTTGCACCGCTCACGCTCGACACTTCTTGTTCGATAAGAAGCTGTACTGCATCGCCCTCGTTAATTTGCGGCGTCACTTTCAGTTTGATACCTACTTCTTGACGATCAACGGTTTGGAACGGGTTCGAGTTATTCGCACCGGTTGTTGTGCCCGTAATAATAGGTACTTCCTGACCTACGATGAAAAATGCTTCTTCGTTGTCCATGGTGGTTAGGTGTGGCGTGGCAAGAATATTCGAGTTGGTATCCGTGCTTACCGCTTGAACCACTGCGCCCCAGCCGTTTTCAATAACGCCAGCTATCATGCCGTTAGCGCCACCAAGCAAGCTGGCAAGCGCGGTAAAATCACCTTCAATTGTGTCTGTGGTCTCTACTACTTCGCCGTTGGCTGTGATATTCGTTTGCGTGGTTTCTCGGTCTTCGGCTTGACGTAGTGCAACCGCCAACGACCCAACACCTATAACGCCGTTATTAAATTGTGTGCCGCCACCCTCTTCTGAGACCCACTGTACACCTAAGGTTGCGCCGTCGCCTTCAAAGACTTCAACAATAATGGCTTCAACCTGCACCTGCGCGCGACGAATATCAAGCTGTCTTACCACTTCTTCCAACGAGCGCATCATATCGGGCTCTGCAGTGATAACGATAGCGTTCGAATCTTCATGTGCATCAATACTAATTTCGCGATTTGAGCCCGCACGGCGGTTTGTGCTGGTACTGCCTTGCTCTTCTGCCTGAATACTGGCTGAAACGCCCTGTAAGACTTTAACTAAGTCTTCCGCTTTTGCGTAATTTAAAAACATAACGCGAGTGTTGCCATTAGACTCAAGTTCTTGGTCCATGCGCTGAATAAGGTTAATAAGACGCTGACGTGCTTTAACATCGCCACTTACAATGACAGAGTTTGTTCTGTCGTCTGCAACCGCGCGCGGCTCAGACTTACCACCTGTATTTGCTTTGCCCTGAGACTTGTTGATGCTGTCGATAATGCGCACCATTTCTGATGCAGAAGCATAACGCAGCTTTACAATTTCAACTTCTTCGTCACCAGCGCGGTCTACACGTTCAATGATCTCTACCAAGCGGTTAACCACCGCAGCGCGGCCTGTCAGCATCATCACGTTTGATGGGTCGTGGCTTACCACGTTACCGCCGCCCGCTTGATCATTCAACTGCCGTAAAATTGGAGCAAGTTCACGTACCGGTACGTTATATACAGGAACTACGCGGGTAATAAACTCATCACCGTCTTGCTCTGCACCTTCCACAACCGGAATGTTTGAGGTTTTCGCGTCTTTAGAACGCACAACTTTTAAAATACCGCTTGGCATTTCTACAACGGCGAAATCGTAAACTTGGAGTACGTTAAGGAAAAATTGGTAATACTGATCTTCATTGAGCATGTCATAGCTGCGTACGCTTATTTTTCCACGTACGTTAGGGTCGACAATAATGGTGCGCTCAAGATTTTTACCAACAATATTAATAAACTCATTGATATCGGTATCTTTGAAATTAGGCATGTACTCAGCGGCCGTCACCGAGAAACACAGAAGCGCTGTACACATGGCTGTGCCTAAGCGAGATAATAGTTTATGGCTAGTGCGCCTTTTCATTCTAACTTCCTTCATTTCCTAACCTGTCGATGGCTTAATGGCTTCGTAATAGTCAGTGCATGCCTAATCTAATAAGGACGAGTCGTTACCGTTTTAGTTGTTGTTACGCCTCGGGTAAATCTAGATATAGCGTGGTTAAGCTGCCATCTCGAATAATCGTTAATTCTATATTTTGTGCATTGCGTAGCTCAGACAGTGCCTCTTGCGATTGTTGCAAGTCGGTAAGGTCTAGCCCATTAATTTGGGTAATAACATCGCCTGCCTGAAGGCCCGCTGACTTAAATAACTCAGGCTCTTTTCCGGGGCTTACCTGATAACCGATAAGCTGGCCTTCTTCCGTTTTCGGCGATATTGAAATGAAATCAGTGAAGCTTGCAGGGCGCTCTCTAAGTGCAGCAGTTGCCTCTAGCGCCTCGTCACTCAACTCAACCTCTGCATCTTCGTCGTCTTCTGGCGCTGGTCGGTTTCTTGCCTGCGCTTCACGGCGTCGGTTTGCTTCTTCATAATCAATGCCGTCAAGCATCAAGGTTTCGTTTCTCGCCCCGTTTTTGATGATTACGCGGTCGTTATACACTTTTTGGAGCGTGGCATTAGTGCCCTCAATTTTTTCGCCCAGCCCATAAACAGCTTGGCTGCCGCGGTTTTCTATAATAGCGGTACCCGCTTCTTGCTCTGAGCTTGCGACCACACCAGTAAGGGTTAAGTTTAGTCGTGTTTCTGGCGCGTCGGTTACTTCGGCAACCGGTTCGGCAGGTTTAGCCGCCGCGTTACCAAATAAGTTTAGCTGTTGTATTTTGGCAATATTGACCCCACCTTTGCCAGATGACGAAGAAATCACCGGAGCTCGGCTTGCTGTGGGTGTCGCAGATAATTGAGGTTCGGGTATAATTTGCCACACGAGTTTGGCAGCAAAAGCAATTAAATACAGGCTAAGCAGAACCACTACTATTGTATGTAGCTGTTTTTGGTGCTGGTTTAGATAAACAACCAGAGAATGTGGATTGGGTTTATTGAATGTCATGCTGCCACTGATGGTACTGCTTTATTATAATATAGTGAATTTTTGGTTAACCGTGCTTTAGCAAACCCATAATAGCCTAGTAAAGGTGAGGGTCACAACACTAAAGCTACACCATTACGAAATTATTACATGAGCCAATTGGAAAGTAACAATACAACACAAAATGTCAGGCTGGACAAGTGGCTATGGGCTGCAAGGTTCTTTAAAACCCGTGCGGTAGCCAGAGACATGGTGCAGTCGGGAAAGGTCCAGTACAACGGGCAACGAGCCAAACCTGGTAAGCATGTAGAGCTTGGCGCCACGATTAAAGTTCCCGCCGGATGGGATATTCGTGAAATTAAGGTGCTAGGCTTAAGTGATAAGCGCTTGAGCGCGCCCCTTGCACAAACGCTTTTTGAAGAAACTGACGAAAGTGTAACAAAACGTGAAGAAAACCAAGCTGCCCGTAAAATGAATGCATTTCACAGTCCTAAACCAGATCATAGGCCTGACAAAAAGCAGCGACGACAGATTATTAAATTCAAGCAGCAGTAATGCGCTGCTCAACAGGATTATTTATGAGCGATTTCGATCAATTACACCGCTTCTTATTTACGCAAGCTAACGTTCGTGGCGAGCTAGTGCGCCTTGACGAGAGCTTAAAGCAAATTGTGCACAGCTATGAGTACCCTGTGCAAATTCAAATCTTGCTAAGTGAAATGGCAGCGGCAACATCATTGTTAACGGCAACCCTAAAGTTCAAAGGTGAAATTTCACTGCAAATTCAAAGCAAGGGGCCTGTGAGCTATGCGGTGTTAAACGCTACTCATGAACAAACGCTTCGCGGCGTAGCACGTTGGGATGAAACGTTGGAAAGTTTGCCTGAAACCTTTTCAGAACTTTTGTCGCAGGCAGTACTAGTTATTACCATTACACCAGATGAAGGCGAACGCTATCAGGGTGTTGTAGCGCTAGACAAGCCTTCTCTTGCTGAATGTATTGAAGGCTATTTTGCTCAGTCTGAGCAACTCGCGACCAGCGTTCACCTTATGACGGATATGAGCGACCCTAAAAACGCAAAAGCGTCAGGCGTGCTTCTTCAGGTACTGCCTACCGATGCTAGCGCTACCGATGTGTCGCAAGCGAATGAGTTTGCTCATATCTCTAAACTTACTCAAACACTCACAAAAGAAGAGATGTTTTCTTTATCAGTTGAAGACATTTTATATCGTCTTTACCATCAGGAAGACGTGGAAGTGTATCCAGCAAAAGACGTTACGTTTGCGTGCTCGTGTTCAAAAGAGCGCAGCGCAGAGGCGCTCCGTCATGTGGAAAAGTCTGAGCTTCACGCAATTATCGCTGAAGAAGGGGCGATAAAAATGAATTGTCAGTACTGCCATACTGAATACAGTTTTGACAGTATCGACGTTGAAGCCATTCATAGCGGTAATTTTGATGTGTCATCATCTAACCAGTAAACCTTAACTGTTTAAGCGGTGGCAAAAAGAACACGCCAGAAGCACCTAATTCACTAGGTGCTTTTTTATTTCACTTTAGAATTTCTTCGCAAACCTAATTTACAAGATAAGAGGCGAAACAATACTTAACTCATGGTTAAAAATTAACCAGCGGTAATGGTTCCCCTTATCGTCTCTCAATGTCACTTCATAGGATTTCAAATATTTGAAAGTTTTTAAAAATACTTTCTTCGTTTTTTATTTCTTTTTATTTTGAAATTCATCGATCAATCACGTGCTCTTAACCACAAATATCGCATATATACCGAAGGAAAATGCTTTTCCTGTAATTAATTTACAATATTTGTGAAAATGGCATGCCGAATATAGTGATTATACTTTTTAAAAATGCGCGTTAGGCCTTGTTTACATTACAATCGAAGAGGTGATACTTTTTTGAAAGTGCTTTTGAAAAATTACATATAGGGTAACAGCCATGACCGCAGCAGCCTCAATTCAAACGGAACTGAAAGTAACGCCACTCACTGATCTGCCTAACGCAGAACTTATCGAACGCGCTGTATTGCGCGGCGAAGGTGTATTAGATAAAAACGGCGCCCTTGTCGTCGAAACCGGCAAACGTACTGGTCGCTCTCCAAACGATCGTTTTATCGTGAAAGAGCCAACGACCGAAAACGATATCGATTGGGGCAAGGTAAACAAGCCTTTTGATGCTGACAAGTTCGATGCGCTGTGGGACAGAGTAGAGGCTTATCTTTCTACCCAAGAACACTTTCTTTCACACCTTCAGGTGGGTTCAGACCCTGAGCACGCGTTATCTCTTGAAGTAAGAACGCAAACTGCTTGGCAGCACGTGTTTGCTCGTAATCTATTTATTATTCCAGAACAGTGGAACGTGAAAGGCGACCAGCCTTGGCAAATCTTAAACGTTCCTGGTTTCACTTGCGAACCAGAGCGTGACGGTACAAACAGCGACGGCACAGTTATCATTAATTTCGCTAAAAAGCGTGTATTGCTTGCGGGCATGCGTTACGCAGGTGAAATGAAAAAAGCCATGTTCTCAGTGCAAAACTTCCTGCTTCCAGCAAAAGATGTGCTACCTATGCACTGCTCTGCCAACGTGGGCGAAGAAGGCGATGTGACCTTGTTCTTTGGCCTTTCAGGCACAGGTAAAACTACGCTTTCAGCCGATCCTAAGCGTTTCTTGATTGGTGATGACGAGCACGGCTGGGCACCAGGTAGCGTATTTAATATCGAAGGCGGTTGTTACGCTAAATGTATCGATCTTTCTCAAAAGAACGAGCCAGTAATTTGGAATGCCATTAAGTTTGGTACCATCCTAGAAAACGTAGTGCTTGATGAAACACGCACGCCAGATTATACCGACACGTCGCTAACTCAAAACTCACGTGCGGCCTACCCGCTTTCTCATATCGAAAAGCGCGTTGCTGAAAACCGTGGCGGCGAACCTCGCTCAGTGGTATTTCTAACATGTGACGTAAGTGGCGTATTGCCTCCTGTTTCTGTACTTACTGAAGAAGCTGCGGCGTATCACTTCCTAAGTGGTTACACAGCGAAAGTAGGCTCTACTGAAATTGGTTCTACTAGCGATATCGAATCAACCTTCTCAACCTGTTTTGGTGCGCCTTTCTTCCCGCGTCCAGCAGGCGTATATGCAGAACTTCTGATTAAGCGCGTGAAAGCGTTTGGTGCAAAGGTTTACTTAGTTAATACCGGTTGGACTGGTGGCCCTTACGGCACAGGTAACCGTTTTGATATCCCTACTACGCGCGCCATCATTGATGCCATTGTATCGGGTAACTTGGCCGATGTTGAAACCCAGCACATTGACGCGTTAAACCTAGATGTGCCAGTGGCAATAGACGGTGTAGACAGCAATTTGCTTGTGCCTCAAAACACGTGGGCAGACAAAGAGAAGTACAACGAATACGCCGCTAACTTAGTTAACGACTTTAAACAGAACTTTGAAAAATACGACGTTAGCGACGCTATCGTTAAAGCCGGGCCGGGTAACTAATACTCGGTCCGCCCCTTCCCAACGTTCATCACACTCAACGTGATTGATGTTTTGCCCGCACCCTGTTGCGGGCTTTTTTTGTATTGTTGTTAACAAATTTAACATTATGAATACGTATGTTTATTTAAGTTGAGCAATGCACTAGCTATCATTCACCGTACACAAGTAGGCTTTAATTAAGCGCGCTTCGTTAATTAAGTGCGGCTCGCTAATTAGGTGCGCTTCGCTATGAAGCATAAAGAAGGTTTTGAGCATGATAGACAGGAAACAGCGTATAGCACTTGCATGTGCTGGTTTGGCATTTTTCTCGGTAAATACGGTAGCCGAAGTTCAAACAGCGACACTCGAAAAAGCAACGCTAAATATTGATACGGATACCAATGACTTCACGATAAGCGCGTTGCACGATAGTGGCTTTCAAGTAACGTATCTTACTGATGATAATGGCACTCCTTACGCAAATCTACCGTCTATGGCGCTTCCCGAGCCCGCGTTGACTGATGTTACAAACAAAAAAGCTAATGATGTAGAGCTAGTTGAAACTGCGACGACCCTAATCTTAAAACTCAATAATATTGCAGCGCATGTTGATAAGGCGACGCACGCTATCAGCTATTCTATTAACGGCAAAATTGTCGCGAAAGAGCAAGGTGGACTAAGTATTTCCAGTAACGGCGTTAGCCTGTCGTTTGCGTTAGATGAAGACGAAAAGCTTTATGGCGGTGGGCAGCGTGTGTTGGGTATGAATCGTCGTGGTAACACTATGCCGCTTTATAACAAGGCCCATTATGGTTACACCACCTCATCGAATCAGATGTATTTTGGCTTATCCGCGGTGATGTCTTCTAAACACTACAGCGTGCTTTTTGATAACACTGCCTCCGGTCAGCTTGATATAGGCAGCAGCACACCTGATGAACTTTTATTTACTGCACAGGGTGGTCGTGCCAGTTACATCATGGTATTGGGTGAAAGCTTGGCTGACACTGTGCAATCTACTGTTGCGGTAACGGGCAAACAGCCTCTACCTCCGCGCTGGCTACTGGGTAACTTCGCGTCTCGTTTCGGTTATAAATCGCAAGATGAAGTCACAAGCGTAGTCGATGCCTTTAATACGCAAGATATTCCCGTTGACGCTGTAGTGCTGGATTTATACTGGTTTGGTAAAGACATTCAGGGCCATATGGGTAACTTGAATTGGGACAGTGAGACGTTTCCCGAGCCAGAGAAAATGATTAGTGAACTTCGCAATCAAGACGTAAAAACCGTGCTTATAACAGAGCCGTTTATTCTGACAACGTCAAGGCAATGGGAAAGCGCCGTTGCCAATAATGCTCTTGCTCAAAACGACAATGGTATGCCTTATACCTTCGACTTTTACTTTGGCAATACCGGCCTTGTTGATGTGTTCAATGAAGCGGGCCAAGACTGGTTTTGGCAATATTATGAAAAGCTAGCCGCACAGGGCGTTGCTGGCTGGTGGGGCGACTTGGGTGAGCCTGAGGTTCACCCTGATGATATTCAGCACACCTGGAGCAACGCCGGCCTCGGTAATAAGACGGTGAGCGGTGCTGAAGTACATAACGGTTATGGTCATCAGTGGGCGAAAACCGTGTATAACAATTTAACCGAGCTGCAACCTGATACACGCCCGTTTATTCTCATGCGTTCAGGCTTTTTGGGCAGCCAGCGTTACGGTATGGTGCCGTGGACGGGCGATGTAAGTCGAAGCTGGGGCGGATTTAAGCCTCAGGTAGAGTTGGCACTTCAAATGAGTGTTTTTGGAATGGCGTATACCCATTCCGACTTAGGTGGGTTTGCTGGAGGTGAAATTTTTGATGCCGAGCTTTATACAAGATGGCTTCAGTTCGGTACTTTTTCACCGGTATTTAGGCCTCATGCTCAAGATAATATTGCGCCAGAGCCGATTTTCCATGCTGACCCGGTAAAGTCGATTGCGCGTAAGTTTATCCAGCTTCGCTACGACATGCTGCCGTATAACTATTCACTGGCTTTTGAAAATGCGCTTTACGGTACGCCTTTAATGCGTCCATTAGCCATGAAGTACGGTGAAAGCGATTGGTTTGAAAATACAGAGAGTTATTTGTGGGGTGATGCACTGTTAGTTTCGCCTGTTACTAGCCCAAACCAAGTTGCGTGGTCAACAGCCCTTCCCGAAGGCGTGTGGTTCGACTTTTTCTCTGACACGCGCTACCAAGGAGAGCAAACCGTTGATTACCCATTAACCCAAGATAACTTTCCTGTGTGGGTAAAAGCGGGCAGCTTAATGCCAATGACTAAAGGGCTTAGCCGCACAGAGCAGTTTGATACACGTAAAATAGAAATGCATTACTGGCATGACAATTCAGTAAATTCATCTTCATATACTTATTACGAGGATGATGGCAAAAATCCAGCGTCTGTTGAAAAAGGCTTGTACACAAAGCTACATGTTCGTTCGTCTGTAGATGAAAACGCTGCTTTAACCCTAACGCTTGATAGCGAGGGCAGCTATATTGGTATGCCCAAACAACGAAATATCACCTACGTAATACATGGTTTGAGGGATAAACCACAAAGCGTTTCAATTGATGGTAACAGTGTACCGGTAACGTGGGATGATAAAGGGAAAACGCTTTCACTTGCATTTTCATGCGACTATCAGCAATCTGTAGAGGTATTGATCATGTGATAATAGAGGGTACTGACGAGGTTATATAAAAAGTCAGTTTCCCTAAGGGTTCACGTTGTGGTTAAGGGCGCACCTCTACGCTGTGCCCTTTCGTCTATATCTGATGTATTCGCACTGATATCAACCATGGAGCCTAAATGAGCCGACTTCCCGCCACTATTGTTATCTTTGCCGGTTTTTTCTTAATCGGTAAATTATTTTTGCTATGGGGAATTCTGCTGCCTGATATTGCGGCCGACCTTCAAATGTCTGAGGTAGTCAGTGGTGCGCTTTTCTCCCTCTTCTCTGTGGGCATGATGTTAGGTGCGGTGATTGGCGGTAAATATGTCAGTCGCTTCGAGTACATGCCTCTTTTAGCCACCCTGTTCAGTATAAACACTGTGCTTCTGCTGATGGTGTCGGTTCTATCATCATGGCAATGGTTTTTAGTGCTTGCCGTACTTATTGGCGTGGTGAGTTCGACCATTTTTACCATTGGGCACACGCTTATAGCCCGAATGTATGCCGAAAAACGTTTCACTATGATGGGACTGATGGATTTCATGTTTAGCCTTGGAACCTTTGCTGCTTCATTTTTCGTAACGCTGTTATACCTGGTCGACCAAAACTGGCGACTTCCCATTCAGGTTCTAGCTGGAGTAATGGTGCTACTGGCTTGCTATACTTTTATAGCCGCCCGCTCACAGGCCAAGGTGCTTAAAGGCCAGCCTAAGGCCCCGAAAAAGACGTTGGCATTTGGCGTTATTATTAAACAGCCGGTTTTTATTTTTATGGCCCTGCTTTCTTTTGGTTATGGTGCAGTAGAGTTCGGTAATGCCAACTGGTTTGTTAGCTACGCACAAAATGGTTTAGGATTCACCGGTGAGCAATCACGTAACCTTCTGGCTTGCTTCACCGCAGGCATGGTATTAAGTCGCTTAACGTTCCCTTTTTTGCTTCGCTTTGTCTCTGTGCACCGCTTAATCGTATTCATGGCGACTGCCTCGTTAGCAGGGGTATTTGCTCTTAAGCTAATGCCTAGCATGTACGGCATTGGCGCGGGTAATCTTCTACTAGGGCTTGGCTTAGGCGGGCTGTTTCCTCTAATGCTATCTGCCGCTATGAATATCGACAGTGATAACGGCCCTGTACTGTCCGGGATTGCTATTATTGGCAACTCTACCGGCGTACAGGTAGCGTCATTTTCAACGGGGCTGTGGGCGAATTTTGTACCGCTCACCACGGCGTTCTGGGTTATTCCTATTGGTGGATGTTTGTTATGGCTAGCCTCGTATGGCTACAGCCGCAAAATTAAGTACCACGATAGGCCCGCTTAAAATCTATTATCATTAAATAAGCGAGTATTAAGCGCTCTACTTTTTGTCGGGCAGTTCAGCCAAATAGGGCAGATAGAACTCGGCAACCAAGCCTTGTTGAGGGTGATTTCTCAAGGTTACTTCCCCATCATGGGCTTCAACAATACGCCTAATGATAGCGAGACCTAAGCCAGAGCCAGAAGAATTTCTGGCTTTGTCACCTTGAGCGAAAGGCATGAAAAGCGATGTTAATTGATCATCTGGAATGCCCGGGCCGAAATCTCGAACCTTGCAATATACGCGTTTTTCATGGCGATTGTAAAAGCTGCTGATAGCGATATTGTCCGAGCCATACTTAAACGCATTTTCTATCAGGTTATCAATCACTCGCTTCATCGCAATGCGTTTTAGTGACAAGGGAGGAATGGCATTTAGTTTCAGTTCAATATGATGCTTATCATCTAGGTGCCTTGCTTGAACAAGCTCTGCGATAATGGCGTTTAAATCGGTTTCTTGAGTCGCTTCTTCGGTATCGTAACGCGCATAATCAATGAACTGATCGATAATAGCGTTCATGTCTTCTATGTCGTTCACAATACCGTCTTTTATCCAATCTTGGTCTTCGGGCAGCATTTCTGAGGCAAGGCGGATACGAGTGAGCGGCGTGCGCAAGTCGTGGGAAATACCTGCTGTCATGATATTTCTGTCATTCTCAAGCTGCTTAATGCCCTGATTCATTCGGTTGAAGGCGCGAGTCACTTGAATCATTTCAGTGCTGCCTTGTTCGCGAAGAGGGGCTGGATGCTCACCTTTACCCACAGAAATTGCCGCTTTTTGAAGTGCAGATAAAGGGCGAGTCATACGTCTTACAAACAACCATCCGCCTGCCACACTCAATATGCCAATAACCATAAGATACATAGTCAGTGGGGAGATATTCGCTTCGTTTAGCCCTGAAATGGGGATAGAAATCCAGGTGTCTGGATAACGGTTTAGCGATATCCAGACAATGTAGGGGGCATTTTCGTCGCTGGCTTGCCCTGTGGTGCTGATACGTACGTCCGCAAGTTGATTGAGCCGCTCGCTCACTTGCGACGAAATATAATTGTAGTAAACAGCGCTCTCTAAACCATTTCTTCTCGCTATGCTTTCATCGAACACTTGTACCTGCGTTTTTTCAAAATAGCGATCACGGGTTTCTTGGTTGGTCACTAGCAAGTCGTTAGCGAGTACGGACTTAACTTGCGTTGCCAGTAAGCTATTGATTTGCTGATAACTTGGCTGGATAAAATAATAGGTAACCGAGATGTAGGACACTATCTGGTTAATAAGCAGCAGCACGCCAATAAGCATGACGGTTTGGCCGAATGCACTTTTAGGAATTAAACGCATTACACACCGCCGCTTTGAGTCATGGGCCAGCGTTTGCAATGGCTATATGCACGCACGCAATCACGCGTCATGAGTAAACATACTTTAAAAACAAATCGTCCAAGATAGTCGTTCCCGCCGTATCGGTCACGAGGCTAGACTTGTTCGCCATCAGGCACGAAAACGTAGCCTAGTCCCCATACGGTTTGTATATAGCGAGGGTTGGCAGGGTCTTCTTCAAGCATTCTTCGCAAGCGGGAAACCTGGACATCGATACTGCGCTCTAACGCACTGTAGTCGCGTCCACGGGCTAAGTTCATTAGCTTATCTCGGGATAACGGCTCACGGGGGTGGGTAACCAAAGATTTTAATACTGCAAACTCACCGCTCGTTAGGGTTAAGGGTGTATCGCCAGCGCTCATTTCTCGGGTGGCAAGGTTAAGTTTGTAATTGCCAAACTCCACAATTTGTACATCTTTAGACGGCGCGCCGGGCGCTTCGCTGCTTCGTCTGCGCAATACCGCTTTCGCTCGGGCAAGCAGTTCTCGCGGGTTAAAAGGCTTAGGCAAATAGTCATCTGCACCCATTTCAAGGCCAATAATACGGTCTACTTCATCGCCTTTAGCGGTAAGCATAATAATGGGCATATCGTTTTCATGCTGGCGCAAACGGCGGCAAATAGACAACCCGTCCTCGCCCGGTAACATAAGGTCCAAAACCATCAAGTGGAAGTTCTCGCGTTCAAGTAATCTATCCATTTGTTCTGCGTTTGCTGCACTTCGAACTTGGTAGCCTTGCTCTAAAAGATAACGCTCTAACAGGCTGCGTAAGCGCATGTCATCATCAACAACGAGAATTTTAGAGGTTTCCTGACCCATACTCATACCTTTCGTTTTACTTTTGTTTCACTATAACCATTAGATGTGAAATACAAAAGCGAGAAAAGCGTAAAAGGCCGGGGATGTTTGTTACAAATAGTGTCTAGACAGAGAGGGACCGATGAGTAACTCGGCCTCCGAGCTCATTATCTTAATTTAGTACAAACCCTCAAAAACGAGGGTGTACTATTTATTGCGTGTTAATTGAACGTCACTACATTGAGCGCTTTGGCTTGTGCCGTACCGTTGAGTGTTTCTTGGTATAACCTTGTTATGGACTCGGAACCACAGTGAGTTTGTTCAATAAACTGATCACTAACTTTTGCGGCGAAGCGCTGCCATGCGGTGGCGTATTTAGCTAAGAAAGCTTCATGGCCCCATTCGCCTTGACGAAGCTTTACGCGCGCAGGCGCAAAGAAAATTTCTGCATTAAGCAGCTTCGGATTTGGTTTTTCCTGAGCCTGCCAGTCGGTAGCACCTATTAGCGTTACTTCCCTTAAACTGTCACCAAGCTGCTTGGCGAGGTTATTAATAAGCGTACCGTTGGCAGCAAAATCAAGCAGCCAAACGTTTTCTTCGCCGCCAACATCTTTACTAAACTCTGCGAGTTCGTCATAGCTGTATACAGCGTCGTAGCAGCCTGAATTGCTAACTGTATCAACATTGTTTGTGGAAGTTAGCCCCACTACGCGGTAGGTGGCTTTGCGAGAATGTTTTTGATCTTTAAGTAACTGGGCAGTGCCCAGCGCGGTTTTACTTGAGGCGCTCGATAGAAGCAATATTTTGTTGTCCGCTTTTTCGGCAACATAGTCATCGAGCACAAACGACGTCATATAAAGCGGTCTAAAATTGAGCTGCCATGCTTCACGGTTTTTATCGTATCCAGGGTCGGCAGCACAGCGAAGGTACTGGTCGTAAACCGGGCTAATACTTTTACGTGCTTCATGCACATCAGAGAAACAGTGAGGTGCAACTTTACCGGCTTTTATCACCCAGTGGCTTGCCATGGGCAGATACCCAAACACTTTTTCACCCACTTCAATATCGCTATGGCGCGAAGCTTTTACTGTGGCGAAACCCCATACTGGGACTATTCCAAACCCAGTATCGCTGCTGTCATTATTGTATTTAGCAGGAAAGAAGCCCCAGTAGCCCATTTTAAAACCCAGTGCTGCATAGGTAATGTTGTTGGCTGAAAAACCAAAGCTGTCTGTTTCAAGCAGTACTTCATCCTGTTGTAAGTCGTTGGTGTCTATATCGAGGTTAACCACTTTAGTGGCGGCGAGGTTTTGCTGGTCTACCCAAATTTGTTGGCTTTTTATTGTGGTCATAATAGGGCCTGCTGTGGTTTTATTAGGAACTAGGTCGAAACGCATTAATTATCTATGCGGATTGGTATTAACTACCTAGATTGGCGCAGGGATTCAGCCATTACGACTTACTGTTTTAAATATATGCCTATAGAAGGGATGTATATTGAACTTTATTCGTCGCTATTTAGCCAGTCCATCTGATGGCCTGCTCTGCGTTTCTTGTTTAAGATATCTTCAAGGAGCGGCGTTAAGATAAGCTCCATGGCTAAGCCCATTTTTCCGCCGGGTACAACCAGCGTGTTGATGCGAGACATAAATGCGCCGTCGATCATTTGCAGTAGATAAGGGAAGTCTACGGTTTTCATTTCCCGTCTAAACCTTACAACCACAAAGCTTTCATCTTGAGTTGGAATTTCACGTGCGCTAAACGGGTTTGAAGTATCAACCGTAGGGACGCGTTGGAAATTGACGTGAGTGCGCGAAAACTGAGGTGTAATGTAATGAAAGTAGTCGTCCAGACCTCGCACAATACTGCTCATTACTGCTTCACGAGAATGACCTCTGTCTGTGGTGTCGCGAACAATTTTTTGGATCCATTCCAAGTTCACAATAGGCACCATGCCCACAAGTAAATCTACATGTTTGGCAACGTCATTTTCTTCGGTTTTAACGCCGCCATGTAACCCCTCATAAAACAGTAAGTCGGTGTTCTTAGGCAAGTCTTGCCACGGAGTAAAAGTTCCAGGCATTTGATTGAACGGCACGGCTTCATCAAATGTATGAAGATATTGCCTAAATTGGCCAGTACCCGAACTTCCGTATTCTCTAAACAGCGTCTCAAGTAGTTCGAAATCGTTGGCTTTAGGACCAAAATAACTAATGTGTCTGCCTTGTTCTTGCGCTTTACGGATTTCCACTTCCATTTCCGGGCGAGTAAATCGGTGGAAACTATCACCGCCGACTACTGCAGCATTAACGTTTAAGTTCCTGAAAATATGGCGAATAGCGTTGGTCGTGGTTGTAGTACCCGCACCAGAAGAACCTGTTATAGCAATAATAGGGTGTTTGACAGACATAGGATTTCTTTTTGGAAATGACGGGTACTAGTTATAAGCTGATGTGCGCTAAGAATCAAGGGGGCATCTTGGTGCGAACTGCTTAGTTTTTGTAAGCGCTCTTGTGTAATCTTGCTAGGCTCATTTGTCTAGGCTTTTATGATGATGTTGCAATAGGCGCACAATCAATTTTGCCTCTTCTTCGTCTAAATCGAGCAAAGCTCGCACGTGTTCCAAGTGGTGCACGTCACGCTCACTAAGTTCCCCATCATCAAGGACACTGCGCACGGTGTCTTTAAAACGGTCTCGTTTTAGCTGCATTTGGGTGGTATAGCTTGAAGACAAAATGCCCGCAGGTAAGGCATAAAAGCATATGCCCATGATGGTAATTAGCCCGCCAAATACTTTTCCTAGCGCGGTAACTGGAACAGCGTCGCCATAGCCTACCGTAGTCAGCGTGACCAGTGCCCACCATAAAGATGCGGGTATACTGCTGAATACGTTGGGCTGTGCTGTGTGCTCGATATAATAAATGCAGGTGGCAGCGATAACCGTAAATAGCAAAAGCACGCTGATAGCAGCAATAAGACTATGAGATTCGTTGCGCAATACAGTAGTAAGGGTTTGCATTGAACGTGAATAGCGGCCAATTTTTAAGATTCGCATTACCCGAAAAACTCGTAATATGCGCAAATCAAACGCTACAAATACGCTTAAGTAAAAAGGCAAAATAGCCATTAAGTCGATTAAAGCCATGGGGCTTTTAATGTAGGCCCAGCGCTTTTGCCATGTTGTTGTTTGGGCACGGGTAGGGCGGTTAGGGGCTGATGCGCTACTGTATACGCGAAGGAAGTACTCTGCGGTAAAAATAAGTACAGAAGCCACTTCGATAATATGAAGTTCGTATCGCCAAATAGCAGGGATACCCGGTACCGTTTCCAGCATCATGGCAACGACATTTACAATAATTAACGCGATCAGGAATATATCAAAAAGCTTGCTAAGCTTTTTGTATTCGTGGGCTTCGCTAGCGGGAGCCAGGATGTGATAGCACGCGTTTCTAAATGACATAGCCAAAATGGTAAGAGAACGAATGACCTTGTTATACCAATTACTGCACCAAATTGGTAATGCTTCTAACTAAGGTGCGTTGCATCGTACTATTTCAAGCGCAGCTGGGCGCGAAACGTGGTAGTTTAAATCGCAAGTAACCTAACAAAGAGCGTATTCAATTGAAAAGTAAACAACCCCTAGTTACTTCACTGGCTTTAGCACTGTTTATGACGTCATCTATTCCCGCGGCATTAGCGAAGTCTGATAGCGTACGCTTTACTTCAACGCCCCCCGTAATCGATGGCGTAGCCAACGACGCAGTATGGGAAGAGGGCGATTGGCACGGTATGACCTCACTCATGTGGGGGACTGCGCCTGAATCCAGCGACTTTTCCGGTAGATATAAACTTCGATGGAACAAGGATGCATTGTATCTGTTAGCCGAAATACAAGACGACCACCTTTCAGATACCTATGCCAACCCGCTTGAGCGTTATTGGGATGATGATTGCCTAGAAATTTTTATTGATGCGGACGCCTCTGGTGGCGATCACCTCAATAACTACAATGCGTTTGCCTATCACTTGGCGCTTGATAACCAGGTTATTGATATTGGCCCAAATGAAGCAGGTGAGGCGGTACCACAACGCTACAACGACCATGTAAAGAACAAATGGCAGCGTGATACACAAGCGCCCTACAAGATTTACTGGGAAGCGGCGGTGCATGTATTTGATGATAGCTATCAGCACGGAAAAGATAACTCGCCGGTTACCTTAAAAGAAGGTATGACACTGGGCTTTATGCTTGCCTACTGTGATGCTGATGGCTACGACAGAGAGCATTTTTTGGGTTCGCATGAGATCACCCCAGTAAATGGCGATAAAAACTTGGGGTATAAGGATGCGTCGGTGTTTGGGAAAGTGACTTTAACTAAATAGTGTCGGCGATATATTTGCCACCACTTTTAAATAATTAACGAGTATTTATAAAAAAACGCGGCATTGCGCCGCGCTTTTTGTGAATTGTGTTTATGTTCTATTTATTTCGCTTCAGCTTCACGTGCAATAGCACGATGCGCAATATCAGTACGGTAGTACACATCTTTAAACTGGATGGTTTTTAGCAGCTCGTAGGCTTTTTGCTGGGCTTCGGTAACGTTGTTACCTAACGCGGTTGCGCAAAGTACGCGGCCACCTGCGGTAACAACTTCGCCATCTTGAAGTGCAGTACCAGCATGAAATACTTTTCCTTCTAGCTTCGCTGCATCTTCAAAACCGGTAATCACATCGCCTTTATCATAGCTGCCTGGGTAGCCACCTGCGGCAAGCACAACACCTACCGATGCGCGCTCGTCGAACTCAATGGTTTTGCCTGCAAGCTCACCTTTACACGCCGCTTGGCAAAGTGGAACCAAGTCTGATTTTAAGCGAAGCATGATAGGCTGAGTTTCTGGGTCGCCAAAGCGGCAGTTGTACTCAATGACCTTTGGCGTGCCGTCAGCCATAATCATTAGGCCAGCATATAAAAAGCCAACATAATCGTTACCTTCAGCGGCCATGCCATCAACCGTTGGCATGATCACTTCTTGCATAATACGGTCGTGGATTTCTGGTGTTACAACCGGAGCCGGTGAATAAGCCCCCATACCACCCGTGTTTGGGCCTTTGTCGCCGTCAGCCGCACGCTTGTGATCTTGGCTGGTGGCAAAAGGCAGTACGTTCTTACCGTCTACCATAACAATAAACGACGCTTCTTCACCGTCTAGGAACTCTTCAATAACTACGCGGCTGCCCGCTTCGCCAAACGCGTTGCCCGCTAGCATATCGCGAATAGCTTCTTCAGCCTCTTCAAGAGTCATCGCAACGATAACGCCTTTACCGGCAGCTAGACCGTCAGCTTTTACTACGATAGGCGCGCCTTTCTCACGAACATAGGCAATAGCTGGGTCAATTTCCGTGAAGTTTTGGTACTCAGCGGTAGGAATTTCGTGGCGAGCCAAGAAGTCTTTAGTGAACGCTTTCGAACCCTCAAGCTGCGCTGCAGCTTGAGTGGGACCAAATATCATTAAACCCGCATTTGTGAACGCATCTACTACACCTGCAACTAGCGGCGCTTCTGGACCGACAATAGTAAGCGCAACATCATTACCTTGAGCAAAAGAAACTAAGCCGGCGATGTCGTTTACATCAATTGCTACGTTCTCAAGCTTAGGCTCTGTAGCGGTACCGGCATTGCCAGGCGCTACAAATACTGTTGAAACATCAGAAGACTGCGCTGCTTTAAACGCTAACGCGTGTTCGCGGCCACCGCCGCCAATTACAAGTACGTTCATTAACTGTTCCGTTTTAAGTGTTTAATTTTATGATTTTGGTTTGGTGAATTTTAGCGTCATGCGATTGCTCTCGCCAATCGCCATGTATTTTTCTCTGTCTTGATCATCTAGCGCCAAGCGTGGAGGTAGCGTCCACACACCTTTCGGGTGATCTGCCGTGTCCATTGGGTTCGCGTTTACATCGCTACTTGCTTCAAGTACAAAACCTGCTTTTTCAGCGGCGGCTACAACATAAGAACGCTTCATGTAGCCACTTTTCTTCATCGCTGCATCGTCTGCACTTTCAGGTAGCTCATGTTCCACTACGCCAAGTACGCCACCTGGCTTAAGTGCTTTAAAGAAAGCGCCAAACGCGTTGTCGATGCCTTCGTCACCGTGGCGCATATACCAGTTGTGTACGTTGCGGAAGGTTAGCACCATATCAGCACTGCCAGCTTCGCCAATATTTAACGCTTTGATTGGGTCAAATGCCGTAAGCTCAGTACCTTCATATTTCATGCCCGGCTTCATTTGTTCTTTGAAACCTTCAACCGACTTTTTGTAGTAGCCGCTGGTTTCTTCATCAACATAGAAATGCGCAGCAACGTATTTGCCGTTTTCTTTTACCACCGAGTAAAGAATGTCGGCATACCAGCGGCCGCCTGGTGAAATTTCAACAACAGTCATGTCTGGCTTTAGGCCAAAAAAGCGTAATGTTTGTTGCGGGTTGCGGTATTCGTCGCGCACTTTGGCTTTATCAGAACGGATATCGCTCATGGCGGCGTCTGAAATAGCATCAGCACTGGCATAAGTTGCTGTTACACCGAGTGTTGCGGCTAACACAAGTTGGGCTAACTTTTTCATTCTTATTTCCTTTTTCTGTCGAGGGTAATTATCTATGCGGACTGGAATAACATAACATTTATTAGTAACACTATTACTACAAATTACCACAGGTCAGATCAAGCCTATCAGCAAACCCTAATTTGCACTTACGACTTAGCAGAATAATTCCTAACTATATCGTTTAGCTTTAGTGTCACTTTAGCCATGCAAATGAGATAGAACATGCGTAATAAAAAAGGGATTAAAGGAAAACAACAAACACGCAATAAAGTAGCAAAATGCCACTTTACTGCGTGGTTAACTTAGCTGTTGGTTTCCCTCACTAAGCCTGCACTATAAGTTGTTGTGCAAATACTTATTAGTGACGGAAGTGGCGCATACCGGTGAACACCATAGCAATATCGTGTTCGTCAGCTGCATCAATCACTTCTTGATCACGCATAGAGCCGCCAGGCTGGATGACCGCTTTAATACCCGCCTCAGCAGCAGCGTCAATGCCGTCACGGAATGGGAAGAATGCGTCAGATGCCATGACAGAGCCTGCCACTTCAAGGTTCTCGTCGGCAGCTTTAATACCCGCAATCTTTGCAGAGTAAACGCGGCTCATTTGGCCTGCGCCTACGCCTACTGTCATGCCGTCTTTGCAGTAAACAATTGCGTTAGACTTCACGTATTTTGCTACCTTCCAGCAGAACATAAGATCGCGCAGTTCTTCTTCGCTTGGCTTACGCTTAGTCACAACTTCTAGGTCTTCCATTTCAACCATGCCGAAGTCGCGCTCTTGTACTAGTAAACCGCCGTTTACACGCTTAAAGTCATAACCTTCAGTAAGCTGGCCAGCCCAATCGCCACACGCAAGAAGACGTACGTTTTTCTTTGCGCTTACTACGTCCTTCGCTTCGTCGCTTACGGTTGGTGCAATGATCACTTCCACAAATTGACGGTCAACAATCGCTTGTGCTGTTTTCGCATCAAGCTCGCGGTTAAACGCAATAATGCCGCCAAATGCTGATGTTGGGTCAGTTTTAAATGCGCGGTCATAGGCACTCAAAATATCGTCGCCAATTGCAACGCCGCACGGGTTAGCGTGCTTAACGATTACACATGCTGGCTCTTCGAATTCTTTCACGCATTCTAGCGCTGCATCGGTATCAGCGATGTTGTTGAACGACAACTCTTTACCTTGCAGCTGAGTCGCTGTAGCAACCGACGCTTCCTGAATGTTGTTTTCAACGTAGAACGCCGCTTCTTGGTGGCTGTTTTCACCGTAGCGAAGATCTTGTTTCTTAGTTAGCTGCATGTTGTAAGTACGTGGGAATTCACTGTGCTGGTGGTCACAGTCTGCTTCACAACCAGTGCTGTCTAAACGGGCACCAAAATAGTTTGCGATCATGCCGTCATATTCAGCCGTGTGCTCGAACGCTTTAATGGCAAGATCAAAACGCGTGTTGTACGTTAGCGATCCATTGTTGTCGTTCATTTCAGCAAGTACGCGTGAGTAGTCTGACGCGTTAACCACAATAGTCACGTCTTTGTGGTTTTTGGCTGCCGCGCGAACCATGGTAGGGCCACCGATATCAATATTTTCAATGGCATCTTCAAGCGTGCAGTCTTCATTTGCCACAGTTGCAGCAAACGGATAGAGGTTTACAACTACTAGGTCGATAGGCGCAATGTTGTTTTCTTCCATCACCGCTTCGTCAACACCGCGGCGAGCAAGAATACCGCCGTGAATTTTCGGATGAAGGGTTTTAACACGACCGGCCATTATTTCTGGATGACCTGTGTGATCAGAGACTTCTTTCACAGGTAAGCCAGCTTCAGCTAAAAGTTTTGCGGTACCACCTGTCGACAGAAGTTCTACGCCAGCGTTATGCAGCGCTGTTGCGAAATCAAGGATACCTGTTTTATCAGAGACACTAAGAAGAGCACGTTTAATGGGTTTTGGTGTTTGCATAAATTTTAGTTTCTAATGTTGTAGTGTTGAAACAAAAAGAGCACCGATTGGTGCTCTTTGGTGGGCAAAGCCCTTGGAATCTTAGTTCATGCCGTATTGCTTTAGCTTCTTGCGAAGTGTGCCACGGTTGATGCCCATCATGATGGCCGCGCGGGTTTGATTGCCGCGAGTGTAAGTCATGACTTCTTCTAGAAGCGGCGCTTCTACTTCAGCCAGTACCATTTCGTACAGGTTGTCGATGTTTGCGTTATCCAGTTGCTTAAGGTACTTATTAACCGCTTGCTTTACAGAGTCACGCAAAGGCTTTTGCGCTTGCGTTTGTGAAGGCGTAGTTACTGTAGTAGTAAAAGGTGAAGTCACGTTTTGATCGAACATAATACTGTGTTGCTCTTAAGTTAGTCATCACTATGCTGCGGGAGAAATCTGTCGGGTTTCTCGTGTCTGCAGCGCTTGAAAATATGCATTTAGTGCATCGAGTTGCTCATTCGCATCATCGATAGCGTTAAACGTTTTACGAAACTGACGATCCGTATCGTGCTCCGCGAGATACCAGCCCACGTGCTTACGGGCAATTCTTACACCGGCTATATCACCATAAAAGTCCTGCACATTGGCTACATGCTCGTGCAAAAGCTTATACAGCTCTGACAGCGGCGGTGGTGCTAGGTTCTCGCCCGTTTCAAGATAATGTTGGATTTGTTTAAATATCCAAGGTTTACCTTGCGCGCCGCGGCCTATCATTACGCCATCTGCACCGGTGTAATTCAGCACCTCTTGTGCTTTCTCTGGAGAAGTAATGTCACCATTTGCAATAACAGGAATTGATATTGCCGCCTTTATCTGACGTATGGTGTCGTATTCTGCTTCCCCTCTATACATACAAGCTCGAGTTCTGCCGTGAACCGCAAGCGACTGTATGCCGTTTTGCTCTGCAATGCGGGCAATGTTTACCCCATTGCGATTTTCTGGGTTCCAGCCGGTACGAATTTTCAGTGTCACGGGTACGTCCACAGCATTAACTACTGCTTTAATAATCGCTTCCACTGTGTCTGGGTATTGAAGCAAAGCAGAACCTGCAAGCTTCTTATTGACCTTCTTGGCAGGACAACCCATGTTGATATCAATGATTTGCGCACCGTTCTCAACATTAAATTGCGCTGCTTGAGCCATAAGCTCAGGATCAGCCCCAGCAATCTGTACAGAGCGAATGCCTTCTTCACCCTCATGGTTCATGCGCGCTTGTGATTTTGCTGTATTCCAAACTTTCGGATTACTCGAAAGCATCTCAGAAACAACAAGCCCAGCGCCCAAGCGCTTACAGAGTTGACGAAACGGTCTATCTGTTACGCCAGCCATAGGGGCTAACATCAAATTGTTTTCTAACTCGTAAGGTCCAATTCGCATTGTAAAATGTATAGCTCGCCATCTAAAACTGCACAGAAATTATACACCCGGCTAAAACGGGGCGCTAAGTGTACGTGTTTTCGCAATGCTTGAAAAGGCTAAAAATCACACAAAATTTCACTTCCTGGTATTGACAGTGAAAAAAAACTGTCACATTAGTAAGCTAGCACTACTTTTTAGTATGATTATTGTACGAAAGTCTTACAGGCCCCGTGTTAAAAGGGCTGTATTGTGAAAAATTTTAACATTTATTTAGAGGGCTACTTGTCGAGTGCACGTTTCTTTATCAGCTTTGTGCACTAGACAAGCAGAATATTTTGCATGCCTAGCCGGTTAATTCGTCAACTTAGCGTTTTCTACCGGAAACTCTCGCCCACTCACCATCAATAGCACTTGGTTCAAGTTCTATGTCTTTCGAATACGCTTCTTCTATTCGGGTGACTTGTTCAGCAAGAATGCCGGAAAGGACTAACAAACCGTCTGATTTGCAGTAGTCTGTGATAACGCTTTGAAGTTCTAATAAAGGGCCTGACAATATATTCGCCATTACCACATCAGCTTCAAGTTCAGGTTGATCTTCAGGAAGGTACACATCTAAGCGGTCTTCAACACCGTTGCGGCGCGCATTTTCTTTTGTCGCTTGAAGTGCTTGCGGATCGATATCAATACCGATAACGCGCGTAGCGCCAAGCTTTAATGCAGCCAATGCTAAAATCCCTGAGCCACAGCCAAAATCGACGACGGTTTTATCCGTCATATCTATGCCGTCTAGCCAGCGTAAACATAGCGCTGTAGTTGGGTGAGTCCCTGTTCCGAAGGCAAGACCTGGATCTAGCATGACATTAACGGCGTTCGGGTCTGGAACATCGCGCCAGCTTGGGCAAATCCACAAGCGCTCCCCAAACTGCATAGGATGAAAGTTGTCCATCCACTCCCGCTCCCAGTCTTTGTCTTCAAGTGGTTCAAGCTTGTATTTAAAATTTTCCCCCAACACCTTAGCTTTACCTAACCGCTTTAGGATGCTTTTCATGTCGGCATCAGCTTCAAATAACCCTACCACTTGTGTATCTGGCCACAGCAGTACCTCACCAGGTTTCGGTTCGTACATAGGAGTATCTTTCGCATCAACGTATGTGACGGCCTGAGAGCCGTTAGCGGTAAGCATATCGCCAATAGATTCAGCGTGTTCAGAAGATGTGTCGATTCGAAGTTGTAGCCAAGCCATATTAATCATTCGTTGTGGTCTTTGTAGGTATTGTACCTTTCGTTGGCGTGAAACAAAATGAAGACAAACGAAAAGCCACAGTATTAAACCTTGTGAGTTTGAATGTTACCGGCTTACTTTAATATAAAAAAGCAATTAAAATATTAACCTTTTGTCGACTGGTGCGATTTAGAGAAACGCTTATAGTAGACGTTGGTTGTTTGTTTTTTAATCTAACAGAGGCCTTATGCGCTTTTTTTCCCTTGTTTTGAGCTTTTTGTTGTTACCTTTTTCAGCTTCATCTGAGGAAATTGACGTTGTAGTAGGGTGGAATAAGCCACCTTATGTTATTTCACAAGAGAACTCTGGCTTTGAAGTGGATGTAGCGCGCGCTATTTTGGCAGATATGGGGCATGATTTATCGCCTATTTACGTGCCATTTGGGCGAACAGCAAGATTACTAGAAGATAACTTGATTGACCTTGGTTTGACGCAAAATTCAGCTCACGTCCTTGATTCAGCTATCTTGTCGGACCCTTATGTTGTCTATCAAAACGTTGCGGTGACTCGCGCTGAAAGTAAGTTTGAAATTAATAGTATTGAAGATTTACGTGGCAAAAGCATTATTGCGTTTCAAACGGCTGATGCGGTGTTAGGTGAAGCATTCCGCCAAATCGTTACGGACCAGGCCACATATATGGAGATGGCAAGGCAAGATAGACAGGTTGATATGTTGATGCTCGGCCATGTAGATGTGGTTATACTCGACAGGAATATTTTCAACTATTTTAAGTCAAATAATACGGCTTACTCGGGCGATGAAGTCGTCTTTCATGAGCTATTCCCTATTTCGTCATACAGTGCAGCTATTCCCGACCCGGAATTAAGAGTGGCGTTTAATAATAGGCTTCGCACGTTTATTGAAAATGGGCGTTATCAGCAGCTGCTAGATAAATACAAACTCGAGAGTCTCCTTCACCTGCTGCCACATGCAACAACACCATAAATACAGATTTTAATGTATAGACAGTGAACTATTTCTGATACAAGGTATATGAAACTATCAGTACTTTGACGTCTGAAACTTGCCGCTTTTATAAAGCGGTAATGCTAGACACTGGAATTATCTGTTAAGGAAAGATTTATGTTGAAGCAGTGGTCTTTTTTATTGGTCACGGTGGTTGTTTGCTCGGCCTGTGTGTCTCATTCAACCCCTTCGGAAGCACTACAAGAAAATACGCTTGAGCGTTACTTGGACATGCCTGCTTACCAGCAAGCCCAAGCGATTGCCAACGGAGAGATTACATCGGCGGCGCTGGTTAAAGGCTATTTATCACGTGTTGAAAAGCTAGACAATCAAGTAAACAGCGTTCTTGCGTTAAACCCAAATATATTAAACGAAGCACAGGCAGTCGATAGACAAATAGCCAATAAGCAAGCGCTCGGCCCTTTAGCCGGTATCCCTGTATTGTTAAAAGATAATATTGAAAGTGATGAAATGCCTACAACAGCAGGTTCGATGGCGCTTCTTAACAATAATACAGGTCGCAATGCGCCCATTGTGGCGAAGCTAAAAGCTGCTGGAGCCATTGTCCTAGGTAAAACTAACTTGTCTGAGTGGGCTAACTTTCGTTCAGAGTCTTCAATCAGCGGATGGAGCGCCGTCGGTGGGCTTACTCGCAATCCTCATATACTAGCGCGAAGCGCGTGTGGTTCGTCGTCAGGCTCAGGCGCAGCAATGTCACTTCGTTTGGCATCGCTCGCTGTAGGAACTGAAACTAACGGTTCAATTATCTGCCCAGCTTCGATAAACGGTGTGGTTGGCTTTAAGCCTACGGTAGGCCTTCTGTCTCGAACGCATATTGTGCCGATTTCGTTTAGCCAAGATACGGCAGGGCCAATGACAGCGAATGTGCACGATGCATGGTTGATGACCGCAATCATGGCGGGTGTTGATGAAGAAGATAACGCAACAAAAGATGCCCAATCCCATATTCCAAAGCTACCTTCCGCCTCAATGCTCGCAACAGACTTAAAAGGTAAGAGAATAGGCGTGGTAAGGTACAGACAAGGAGATAATCCACACGTCCTCGCCGTTTACGAAAAAGCGTTAGCGCAGCTTAAAGCATCGGGAGCAACCTTGGTGGATATCAGTGACTTTTCTCAGCCGGATTCTTTCTGGGCCGATTCTTACAATGTCTTACTTAGTGAATTCCATCACAGCATCAACGACTATTTAGCTGGCTCTCCGGCAGAGCTACCTGCAAGGAACCTTGATGAACTTATTGCGTTCAATAAGAAAACCGAGCGAGAGCTATCACTCTTTGATCAGAACATTTTTGAAAAGTCTTTGGCTTCAGCGACAATTGAAAGCGACGAATACAAAAAAGCACTTGGCCTTATTAAAGATACTGCGGGCAAAAATGGCATTGATGCACTGATGGCAAAGCATAACGTTGAGGTACTCGTGGCACCATCAAATAGCCCATCCTTTCTTATAGATGGCGTATATGGAGACCACTCTCCGGTAGGCTTTATTGGTATTGGGTATTTAGCGGCAATAGCTGGCTATCCTCATCTGACGGTACCGGCTGGGCAAGTGAAAGACCTTCCTGTTGGCATCAGCTTTATTGGGGGTAAGTGGCAAGATGAAGAAGTGCTTGAAGTCGGGCGTATATTTGAAGCTAAACATGGCTTTTATATCAAGCCGGGATTGCTGCCCACACGCTTTGACAACCCAAAGTTCAAGGGAATTGAAAAAGGACTAGATGCCGCGCTATAACAGGCTCAACAAAAAAGCCCTCGATTTCAAATCAAGGGCTTTAACTTTCTCAAAACGCTCGTTGCGAAATACAACATTAACCAGGCTTTTTAACCCAAGCGCTACACCAGCCGTCAGCATTAACCAGTTTGTTAGGGAAAATGTTACAAGGGCGGTATTGCTCGCCATCGGCGCCCTGCACGTACATGCAGTTAGCACATTTTGCACCTTCAACCGTTGAAGACGGTGTGTAGTTTAATGCTTTTGCTGTTGGGTCGTCGGCGCTAAGCTGCTCTTGAGCTTGTGCACGTAACGCAACTCCGCCTAGCGTAAGACCGATAACTGTAGAGCCCGATAGCTTTAAGAAGTCACGGCGATTTACAGATTTCATAACATTCTCCTTAAGAGATAGAAACGATAATGATTCTTTTTTATTCAGTGCCTTAAACGCAAAAACCTGCCCCAAGAGGCAGGTTTTGTTTCATATCTAGATACTATCTCTTTTTGAAAAAAGATCGACTGAATTTTCGAATTTTCGCTTGATCCAGATTAAATAAACTTCACAGTACCATGTCTGTCAGACACACAATGACACTGTAGGTTCACTTTTTTGTTAGTGCAACATCTGGCTTAGCGTATGAGAACTGCGCTATTCGCTTTGTACTGTGATAGCTGTCTAAACCTGAAATACAAGCCGTCTTCGCTTGCTCAATGTCGACATACCCATCTTCATCAACAATGTCTTCTGGCATATAAAGTTCTTGAATCTCGCCAATTACCATTTCAGTCTCATTTAGTAAGGTAAAGTGCTGAGCAACCTTGAGCCCCATTCTAATATCGCTTTCTGCCACATAAGGGGCACTAAATGATCCGCTGAATTGCGGCGTTAAGCCTACGGCATCAAATTCGCTTTCATCTGGTGCATAGCGCGCTGATGTTTGATGCGCCTTGTCTACCCAATCGGTGGAAACGTGATTCAATGTGTAGAACCCTTGCTGTTTGATATTACCAAGGGTATCGCGCGTCACAGTATGTGGGCGCATGATCATACCAATTAGTGGAGGATTTGCACCCACATGGACAATAGAACTAACGATTGCAAGATTGTTTGTCTTGCCGTCGGTCGTGCCCACTAAAGTGGCAGATTTAAACCCTGATAGGCTGTTGATTAAATTAGCGCGATATCGCTGTGCAAGGGCGTCAATATCGGCCCGAGTAAATTGTTTAGTCATTCTCTCTTTCAGCCTCAATCTGTATGTCGTCACCATGTTGATAGGTCGTCAGTTCAATAGGTTGGCAGCACACTTGGCAATCAAGTACCTGAACTTGCCCTACATCATTGACTTCATCTATCTCTACGTCGTTCGGTGCCATACAGTATGGGCATGAAAAGTCCATAGAACGGGTTAAGCTCATAAAAGTTCGCCTTCGTAATCACAATTGCTGTTTGTTACGTAATGTAAAGAAGACTGGATTTACCCATTGTTGAAAGAAGCAAAAGCTAAGAGACAAGATTTGGTTGGGCCAAAATAAACAGACATAAAGGTTGAGAAGTGACAAATAAAGTAGGCGAATGCCCTTGCTGCAAAAGAGACACACGCCTTACGTTTCATCATTTGATCCCACGAAAAATGCACCGTCGTAACTTCTTTAAAAAGCATTTCACCAAATCAGAATTGCAAACCGGTATTTATATTTGTAGGCAATGTCATAGTGGCATCCATCGATTTTATGATGAGATGACGTTAGCTAAACACTTTTATACTTTGCCGCTTTTGCTTGAAGACGAGCAGCTAGCCACGTTTTTTCGTTGGGTCGCGAAGCAGAGAGTACGAGTTTAAAGTGCGGATGGGAGAAGCAGAACCTTGTGTAGGCGCTGTATTTAATTTGATTAAATGGGCTGTATAAATATACACTATCAAAGATTTTACAGCCAAAGATGCACCATGCGAAAAGATTTACCGCCCCGTTATTATCTAACACACTTTCACGAATTCCTTGGGTTCTTCGAGGGAGCAAACCGTGCGCTGTTAAGCGATGAGGCTACTGGCTTTATAGAACGCTTCAGGGCATTGGATGACGACAAGCAATGCATTGTGGTGAGAGCTGCCAATCGCAAGTACGCGGTAATAGATAGAAGTCAGTTTAATTACAGCGAAGTTAGCACGCCGCAGGAGCAGATAGACTGGTTAAAGGTAAATGGTTGGTTTGGTGACCTGTCTCATGCTTCGTTAAATGATATTGCGGGTGTATTAACAAAAGACGCACTGCTTGCGTTACTCGCCGAGTATGGCAGTACACAGGGTCTTTCTTCATTGACCAAACCAAAGTTGGTCACAAGACTTAAAGAGCACATTTCAACCCACGGTTGGCCTGAGCAGTTATCACTTGAAAATTATTTAGTGTGTCTCTTTGATAGTGCGCTTCGCTTTCTACTTTTTATATATTTCGGCAACACAAAAAGCCGCCTGAATCAATTTTCTATGCGCGATCTTGGCGTAATGAGAACGCGCTCTGATTCTGTTACCGACACGGCCCGTTTTGATACCAAGGAAGACGCTCTAGCAGCATGGTTCTACGCTAACCACTACAGCCAGTTGGCGTTTTATAACGATGATATGCTTCTTGCAACCGCAGAGGCAGACTTTCCAGAAACAGAAGGCGTATCGGCAAGTTTTTATCGCGATCAATGTCTTTACGCGCTTGGACTCAAACTATTGGGAATAGACCGCCAAAAAGGGTTAGCTGTTCTGCAACAGGCACAAAGCGACAAAGCAAAGGAAAAGTGGTTAAGGGAAAGTTACAAAGAGGGTAACGAGGATGGCGTAAAGCAGGTGCTTGAAGACATCATAGATAATCCCCAGTCGGATACACTGCTGGCTTTTGCTGAAGATTTTTATGCTCGCAAATATCATAAAAAGCGCACTAGTACGGTGACTGACATGCTCAGAAACGCAAGCCGAACGCTTGATATTGATGTGAGTCAAAATCAGCAGGTAGAGCGAGGTGTTTTAGCCCACTACGCAAGGCAAGGAATTGAGGGCTGGCGCACAGAGAATCGGTTGTGGCGTAGTTTGTTTGGCCTTACGTTCTGGAAGCAGCTTTACGAAGAGGATACGCTGGTTACTGAATTTGATCGCAGGCCACTTTCGCTAAAGCAAAACAACTTTTATGCAAAGTTTGAACTTAGTATTGAAGACCTACTGCGCAAGCTCGATACTAAAGAAAAGTTGCGATTCCACCTTCATAAAATGGCGACCAAGCATTATGGCAAAGTAAACAGTTTGTTTATGTGGTCAAGCTATTTGCTAACGCCGATTGAAGCACTGATAAAGCATGGTTCACTTGAGGTGATTTACACCTTACTACGAATGATGTGTAAAGACTTCGCCAACCTGCGAGACGGATTCCCCGACATTATGGTGTTTGATAACACCCTTCGCTTTGAAGAGATAAAGGCCCCTGGCGATCAGCTTCGACGTAACCAACTTGTGTCTATCCAGCGTTTGCAGCAAGCGGGGTTTGATGTAGCCGTTACTACTGTTAATTGGATACGGGATCCTGAACAACCTTATGTTGTCGTAGACATCGAAACAACTGGTGGCAATAACAGTTACAACCGCATTACGGAAATAGGTATGGTGAAGCTTGTGGCTGGACAGGAGGTAGACAGGTTTCAAACCCTTCTTAATCCTCAGCGCCGTATCCCCAGCAATATTACCAAGCTTACCGGTATTTCAGACGACATGGTGGCCGACGCGCCGCTGTTTTCTGAAGTCGCGGATCATATCGCAAGTTTTACTCAGGATGCCGTGTTTGTTGCACATAACGTTAACTTTGATTATGGATTCATTAAACAAGAGTTTGCTCGATTAGAACAATCGTTTAGAAGACCTAAAATGTGTACTGTGCGCGAGATGCGTCGAACTTACCCTGGCCTACCGTCCTATTCGCTAGCCAACTTGACTAAACATTTCCATATCGAAATGGAGCGGCATCACCGGGCACTGAGTGATGCCGTAGCAGCAGCAGAGCTTTTAAAGCTAGCGTTTGAAAAAGACGATGAGGCTATTATTGCTAACGTTAGCGAGTAATTTAGCGAGTAAGTTAGCGAGTAAGTTAGCAACACGGAATTTATGGTTTTTACTGAACGAAATCGTTCCCTATAGAGTAAATATTGAAGTTAAAAAAGTACTTATTGAGATGTTTGAGATGGCACTTACTGAAGAGCAAGAATCACGAGTCATAGAAATGGCATGGGAAGACCGCACCCCATTTGAAGCTATTGAGCGTTTGTTTGGACTACCCGAGAAAGACGTAATAAAGCTCATGCGTAAAAACCTTAAACAAAAAACCTTCAAAAACTGGCGTGAGAGAGTATCGGGTAGGAAGACAAAGCATGCGAGCTTGCGACCAGAAGGCGTGGATAGAGGTTACTGCCCTTCTCAGTACAAATATAAAGGTGCTAACAAGTAAATATCAACAATCATATCGTCACCCACCGCTCGGGTCATGGTGGGCTGAGCGGCAATCAGCGCATGTAATTAAGGCTCTTGGGTCACTTCTTAGGCGGTGATATTGCAGAAATTGGCAAGAGAAAAGCAGTGAGCTGTTGTCGCAATGGCGTTGGAAATACGAAGGTGTTGTCTGATAACAAAATGCTTTTAGCGTGGTGGACTTGGCGAAGGAGATTTGAATAGGTGTCGTTGTTATTTTGAATGTCCTCCACTTTTGTCATCATAAGTTCAATAAACTCTCCAGGCGTTAAGTTATCTTGTTTCTTTATCTCAAGGGCTAACGCTTTTACGACATAGGTTTCCCATTCTTTTCGGTAGCTCTCATTTAACCGTTCCGGGTAAAGAGCTAAGTCGGCTATGTCTTGAGCGAGGTCGACAATGTCGAGTGGATCATCAAATAACACTCTAAACGCGAGGAGCGTTTCATCTGAAAGACGAGAAATTGGTAGTTGTTCTTTAAATTGGGCGTAACGACTAGACACAAACACACCTTGATATTTCTTCAGGGCAAATAATGAGTACATCGATAAGAAAGAATAAGCTCTCTTATTGGTCTAAAGTCTAATAAATCTGCCGAGGACTTTAAAGCGTCTGAAATTAAAAATAAGTAATTAAGCATAACTGAACTCCTAGCAGTCTACCCCCGTAATCTATTATGCACTGTTAAAGTGTGTACGCGTTCTTGCTGTTTGGCCCATCGTTTGATGGGCCTTTTTTTGAATGGCGTTGTGCTTGGCTGTCAGCCCTCGAAAGACAGCTTGATACCTGCTAACAGTCGGCTTACGCTTTCAACAACGTCTGTTCTCACAAACCATTCAACATCATGTTTTTTCGAAAGAACACCACTGAATTCCAACGAACCTCCATGGCCTGTACCTAAAAAGTCTTCTATGAGTTCGGCACGCTCGCCGAAACGACTATCTATATAAGAGTAATATGCAAAATATTCGATAGGATAAGAAGTGTTAAGAACGCCTGTTGCAAGCTCACCACTTGTCCCAACTACAAACTTAGCAGCGCTTTCGTCAGTTCGCTGAACAAGTTCTACAAAAGCGGTATCTTCATCATTGATTCGAAAGCGATATTCAGCCCGTACAAACGTTCCATTGAGCATTTTTTCAAAACTTGCTTCATAACTGTGACGCTGCCCCATTTTTGCCGAGTACTCAATTTCAAAATAATCGTCTTCTTCGCCAATATTGAATGCTTCATTCGCCTGTGCATTTACTAATTGCCCCACCACTATTTCAATGGCCGTATCGTTTTTGAGCTGTCGGACGTGTCGAACCCCCGTTATCCAGCCATCTTTAGAAAGTCCTGTAGATGAAACCCTGCCTTTGTAGGTTGGAATAACGCCAACCTCAGTCTTACCGAAGTCATTTTTGTGTCTTACATATAAACGCCGTGGATAAAGGTAATCTGTGGTATCGCTACCGAATGTATTATGGCTAGAAGAAAAGTCCTCTCCGGTAACAATAAAGCTATGAACAGACAGAGATGGCGAGAGTGCGATAGAGGGATAGTAACGCAAACGGTATTGCTCTCTGCTAGGCCTGTTGGAGCGATCGTCATAGCGTATCTGTACATCAAGTTTATGTGAAAAAGATGGGGAAAACCCATTCGCATAAGCATTGGTTAACGCGCAAGACAAAAGCGGTGTGATAAGCAGTATAAAAAAACGCACTCGTAAACTCTTAAGCAGTGAATTTATCTACGTTTATACATTAAATCCTGTTAATTGGGTAACGAGTTGGTATTGATGAAAAATAAAAAAAGCCGGCAGGGATGCCGGCACAAGTGGAGTGGGACTCCAATTAAACACACAAAATTTCAAAACCTAGGGAGATGTCTTAAAACTTGTACCTAGTTTAAATTGGTGTGTTGAATAGTAAAATCGTTAAAAATTGATTGTGCTAATCGTAAAATTAGAAGACGCTGAATAGCGAATAGCGAATAGCGAATAGCGAATAGCGAATAGCGAATAGCGAAAAGAAAATTGGGCTACACAAAAAACACCGTGTAGCCCAAAGGGGGGATTAGGCTAGGCCTAGCTTCTTCTCAAGGTAGTGGATGTTGGTTCCACCTGCGAAGAAGTTTTCATCAGCCATAATGGCACGCTGAAGCGGGATATTCGTTTTAATTCCTTCAACTACAATCTCTTCAAGCGCGTGACGCATACGAGCGATCGCTTCGTCTCGGCTTTCGCCATAAGTGATAAGCTTACCGATCATAGAGTCGTAGTAAGGCGGTACGTGGTAGCCCGCGTAAATGTGCGACTCCCAGCGAATACCTAAGCCACCTGGCGCGTGGAACATGGTGATAGGACCAGGGCTTGGAATGAAGGTTTTTGGATCTTCTGCATTAATTCGGCATTCAATGGCGTGGCCACGAATTTGAATTTGCGACTGGTCGATAGACAGTGGCTGACCAGCAGCAATGCGAAGCTGTTCTTTAATGAGATCAACGCCAGTAATCATTTCAGATACAGGGTGCTCTACCTGAATACGAGTATTCATTTCAATGAAATAGAATTCGCCGTTTTCATACAAGAACTCGAACGTACCTGCGCCGCGGTAGCCAATTTCAACACAGGCTCTGCGGCAGCGATCGCCAATTTTGGTGCGCATTTGCTCAGAGATACCTGGTGCCGGAGCTTCTTCAACGACCTTCTGGTGACGACGCTGCATTGAACAGTCGCGCTCACCTAAGTGGATGGCGTTGCCTTGTCCATCGGCTAGTACCTGAATTTCAACGTGACGTGGGTTCTCAAGGAATTTTTCCATGTAAACCGTTGAGTTACCAAAGGCAGCGCCAGCTTCAGCCTGCGTTGTTTCAATGGCTTTAATCAATTCAGCTTCGCTGCGAACCACGCGCATACCACGACCACCGCCGCCGCCCGCAGCTTTAACGATGATAGGGTAGCCAATGCGCTTAGCAATGGCTTTGTTGCGCTCTACGTCATCCGTTAGCGGGCCGTCAGAGCCTGGCACACAGGGTACCCCGGCTTTTTTCATTGCATTAATAGCTGAAACTTTGTCACCCATTAGGTTAATAGTTTCGGGTTTAGGGCCAATGAAAATAAAGCCGCTTTTTTCTACCGCCTCAGCAAAGTCTGCGTTTTCCGCTAGGAAACCGTAACCTGGGTGAATAGCGATTGAATTTGTGACCTCGGCGGCAGCGATGATGCGCGGTATATTAAGGTAGCTTTCGGTTGCCGATGCTTTACCAATACAAATTGATTCATCAGCTAGCAACACGTGCTTCAAGTTTTTATCCGCAGTAGAGTGCACGGCTACGGTTTTGATGCCTAGTTCTTTACAGGCTCTCAAAATACGTAGGGCAATCTCGCCACGGTTAGCAATAAGTACTTTATCTAGCATAGTTAAGCACTCGCTTATTCAATGATGAACATTGGCTGGTCGAATTCGACAGGGTCTTGGTTTTCCACCAAGATTGCCTTAACCACACCTGCTTTATCTGCTTCAATTTGGTTCATCATCTTCATGGCTTCAACGATACAAAGCGTGTCGCCAACTTTTACTTGCTGACCCACTTCTGCAAAGGCTTTTGCAGTAGGAGAAGATGCACGGTAGAAAGTACCTACCATAGGAGACTTAACAACGTGACCTTCTGGCTGTGCAGGCTCCGCTGGCGCTTCTGATGCGGTGGTGGCTGCCGCTGCTGGAGCAGGAGCCATTTGCGGTGCTGCAGGCGCTGCAAAACTGTAGTTCATTGGCGCTTGAACACCTGTAGGTCCACGGTGGATGCGTACAGACTCTTCGCCTTCAGTGATCTCTAGCTCGGCAATGCCAGATTCTTCCACTAATTCGATGAGTTTTTTAATCTTTCTAATATCCATGTTCTGTCTCTGCGTTATTTTAACGATTTCGGTAAATTGATTGCTGCAGTTAGCGCGAGCGAATAACCCATGGCACCAAGGCCAACAATGACGCCAGCTGCAACATCAGAAAAATAAGAATGGTGACGAAACGGTTCGCGGGCATGAACGTTCGACAAATGCACTTCAATAAACGGAATACTGACACTCAACAATGCATCGCGAAGGGCGACGCTGGTGTGCGTGAAAGCAGCAGGATTAATAATAATGGCATCAACTGTACCCATAGCAGCGTGCACGCGTTCAATCAGTTCAAACTCTGCGTTCGACTGAAAATGCGTTAAGGTCACGTCGCTCGAGGCAGCCTGCGCCTGCAAATCATCAACGATGTCTTGCAAGGTTTGTGTGCCGTACTTTTCGGGTTCTCGTTGGCCTAACATATTTAAGTTAGGGCCGTTCAGTAACAAAATGTTCATCTAGTTTGCTGCTATCTTCGGGAAAAAATCACTGTTTTCGTCATTTCAACAAATTTTTGTGACAGTTGCACGAAAAAACGCCAATTTATTTTCTCATTTATTGTGTTAACTAATGATTATAGTGATAGATAAAGTTTTCGCAGCAAAATACTGGTCTAATCAGGTGTTTTCGCCGCAAAGTTTAAGTGGTAATTTTGGGCGTGAACCCGCAGCACGCTGTGTGATTCAATGGTATTGGTTACACGAGTTAGAGAGAGGTGCCGCCAAGAGAAAAGGGAACGCTAACGTATTTACCGTGAAACTTAGCCACATAAACAGCGAAGTGGAGGTGGGGTAAGGAAGAGAATCCCGTGTTGCCGGTATAGCCGATTAGTTGTCCCCGCTGCACGGTTTGCCCTCGTGTTACTGCCGCTCCTTTGTGCTTAAGATGATAGTATTCACCGGTTGTGCCGTCACTATGAAGAACAACAACATAATTAGCATATTTAGCAAGTTCGGGCGATGGCCCGCCTTTATCGCCATCGTCTTTGGTGTCTATGACCACACCCTCGCGCGCTGCTAGAACAGGAGTGCCCACAGGCGCGGCAAAGTCGAGCGCAAATCTCGATGCTCCAGAATGGGTAAAGGTACCATTGAAACCCTGAACAATACTGTATTTACTGGCAGGCTGCAGGGGAGAAAGGTAGGTATAAGTATCGTCATGCTTCGCATCTATTCGCCCCACCGTCCATTTAACGCGCATGGTTTCCCAAAATGTTTCAGGTTCTTCTATTACACCTAAAGGTATAGCGTTGTCTGTATTCAAAAACGCGTTGGCATGAAATAGTGGCTTTCGTGACTTTTCTTGAGACGGTATTTGTAACAGTTCATCGGAATACAGCGTGAGCGCTACGGGAAAAGAGACTTTTCGTTGAACAGAGACAAGATAAAGGGAAGTCGATGAAGGGGTGAGTTCGAAGCAAAACCGCTTATTATCAAAACAGCCTGTCGTTTTCGCTAAGACAGGCGAGGAAAGCAAACAACAAAAACTAACAATGATTACAATTAAGAGTAGCCATATGAGGCGACCCTTAACAAAATTGATAAGGGCCGTGCTTCCTGTAGGGAAATCCGATGATTTAGTCAGGGCTAATATTCCCACGGCTACTGTCATCGAGTGTTTGGTTTAGCCATTCATCAGCATGACTAGCAAAGGCTTTTGCTTTCATAAACCCGGTTACGCGAGCTTTTTCTATTTCATTACCATTTTTATCAAAGAATAAAATAGTAGGGAGACCAAGGACGTTGAAGGTATCGAAAATCTCCTGGCGTTCTGGTGTGTTATCGGTAAGGTCCATTTGCATCCACACCGTGTTGCTAAGCGCTGTAACCACTTTCTGGTCAGGGAAGGTGTATTTTTCGAATTCCTTACAGGCCACACACCAGTCTGCGTAAAGGTCAACCATTACGGTTTTTCCATTGGCGTTGGCGGCATCTATTTTATTGCGTAAATCCGCTAAATCTCTTGCAATAACAAAGTCTGGGTGACCCACATGTTTACCGTCGGTACTTTCGCCCCACAACCCAGTGTTAAGCCCCGCTTGATAGGTAAGACCTGCGCTGCCCATGATACCTACTGCAACCAACACAGCGCGCAGTAGCTTCATCAACGAATTTTTACTAGCGCGATTAAGTGCCCAGTAATAACCAAATAGACCAAAGCCTAACAAGCCCCAAAGAAAGCCAGTGGCAGGGCTGTTGTAGAGACGCTCAATAAACACAATAGCCACCGCAAGCATCATAAAGCCGAAGGTTACTTTGACCACATTCATCCAGTTACCAGCTTTTGGAAGCAGTTTTCCGCCAGTCATACCAAAGAGAATGAGCGGAACGCCCATGCCTATACTTAACAGATAAAGGGAAATAAAGCCGAGCGTCATATCACCCGTTTGGGCAATAAATAATAAAATACCGGTGAGCGGTGCAGTAGTGCAGGGCGATGCAATAAGGCCAGACAATACGCCCATAACAAACACACCTGCGAAACTGCCGGGTGTTTGGTTGTTACTCATGTGAGTTAGCTTTTCTTGATACTTTGCGGGAAGCTGAATTTCAAAACCACCAAATAGGGCAACGGCAAGCGCCACAAACAGTACAATGAACACGCCCAGCACCACAGGATGTTGCAACGCAGCCTGAAACTGGGCACCTGCCACAGCAACCACCAAACCAAGCAATGAGTACGTGATCGCCATACCCTGAACGTAAACAAAGGTTAACCAGAACGAATGCGATGCGGTTTTAGGTTTGCCCCGACCAATAACGATACCCGAGACGATGGGGTACATAGGAAACACACAAGGGGTAAAAGCCAGTCCTACACCCAGAGCGAAAAATAAAGCAAGCGTAAGGGCAATATTATCTTTATCGATAAGCTGTTGGGCTAGGTCAAACTGTTCGCTTTGCGAAGAGGTTGAGGTGTTATTTGATCCCGACGCCGCATCTGTACTAGCCAGCGCGCTGCGTCCTACTTCATTTAGGTATACAACTTTAACCGTAGGGGGGTAACAAAGCCCGGCGTCAGCGCAGCCCTGATACCGAACTTTAACTACGCCGTTACTGCCCGCCGATTCGATAGGCAAAGTAATAGATACGCCGTCGTAAAATACTTCAGACTCGCCAAAAAACTCATCTTCAATCATTACCCCGCTTGGGAATGCGGGTTCGCCAATTTCAGCTTCTTTAGCCACGAACTTGAATTGCTTTCGGTACAGATAATAGTCGTCTGCAATATCGAAGGTGAGCCTTAACGTGTTCTCTTTTTGATTAAAGTCGAAAGCAAACGCTTGTTCTACATCTAAAAATTGTGGTTCGTCTGCAAAGGGATCATCGAATGCACTGGGTACCTGCGCAAAAGAAACTGCACTAAACATCGACATTAAACAAAGCACTAAAATGACATGTGCTGTAAACCGGCGGTACAGTGGCGCTACTGGCAGATTTGTGGACATGAGAAACGTAGTCATAAGGTCAAATTTCATTATTATCTATTTTTCTTTTTGATTATTTTTGTTCAGTTAACGTTGCAGAGTAGCTTGTAACCAATGCCCGTAAGCGCTGCTTGCTTCGGCATTAAGTTCTAACCACTCAGGAACATCGTACGGATGAAGTTCGCTTACCCTATCAAATGCCTGAAGAACATTTTGTGTGTTGGTTTTGATGAGAAGCTGGCATTCCCTGTCGCTTTCTATCTTTCCCTGCCATTCATACACTGACTCGATCCCCTTAATAATATTTACGCAGGCGGCGAGTTTTTCTTCAACAAGTGCGCGAGCAATTAACTGTGCCGTCGAATCATCTGGCGCAGTGCACAATACAAGCTTAATTGTCATGGCATCTTCTACCTATATGCATGTTTTACGTGGTCGTTATGGCGTAGCTAAACAGACCTAAATAGGGCCATCATTCTTTCACAAACAAAGTATATCACGGTCGCAATCGGTCGCTTTAAGTGACTATTTAAGCGAAATGATGGGCACCTTTTCTTGTTATTACGTACAAAGTCACTATAACGGGTTATGAATACATGAAAGAGGAAAAGTTTTGCGGGTTTTATTTTTATTGTTTGCCCTATTACCTATTTTAGAGATTGCGCTGCTAATTAATGTGGGAAGCGTGATTGGCGGTTGGAATACCGTAGGCTTGGTTATTTTGTCAGCATTTATCGGTGCGTACTTTGTTAAACGCGAAGGTGTAAGTACGTTGCAGACTGCACAAGAAAAAATGCAGCGAAACGAAGTGCCTGGAAAGGAACTCGTTGAAGGTCTTATGCTTGTTGTCGCCGGTATTTTATTAGTCACGCCGGGATTTATCACGGATATTTTTGGTTTCTTGTTAGCCATGCCGGGCTCCCGTCATTTCTTTGCGGCACAAGTTAGCAAGCACATGAAAATGCGCGTCGTTACGCCAAGCATGGGGCCTGGTTTTGGGCAAGGCCAATCACCTTTCGGGCAGAGTCCGTTTGGCGAGAGACCCGGACAACGTCAAAGCGGTGACGATATCATCGAAGGCGAATACACCGATCACACCACTAACGACCCTGATAAACGATTGAAATAGGCTTTTCTTACTGCCAACGTGTTTGATTTATTTCACTTGTACGCCGTTTAGCACAATAAACGGCGTTTATATTTTGCCTTCCAAGTAAAATCTTCTTAGAAAAATAAATATTTAGCGAAAAAACCAATTTTTTTACATTTTTTTGCTTAAAAACCCTTGAAGTTATCTGGGTACTACCCCATCTATCCGTGCAGAAACGATTTTAACTGCTCAGCAATGAGCAACCCAAGCACACAACATTCAGACAGTCTGGGTGTTGGTAACTACATAACTTTGAATAGTGGAATTTTCAGGAGACTTGAAAATGGCAATTCGTCCTTTACACGACCGCGTAATCCTTAAGCGCGCAGAGCAAGAAAGCAAATCTGCAGGCGGTATCGTTCTGACTGGTTCTGCAGCAGAAAAATCTACACGTGGTGAAGTAATCGCAGTAGGTAACGGTCGCATCCTTGAGAACGGTGAAGTAAAAGCGCTAGACGTTAAAGTTGGCGACACCGTTATTTTCAACGACGGTTACGGCGTAAAAACAGAAAAGCTGGATGGTGAAGAAGTACTTATCCTAAGCGAAAGCGACATTCTAGCGATTGTTGAGTAATTACAACTAACGTTAAAACGAATTTTAGAGGAATTTAATCATGGCAGCTAAAGAAGTACGTTTTGGTGATGACGCTCGCAGTAAAATGCTTAAAGGCGTAAACATTCTAGCGAACGCAGTAAAAGTAACACTTGGTCCTAAAGGCCGTAACGTTGTTCTAGACAAGTCATTTGGTGCTCCAACTATCACTAAAGATGGTGTATCTGTAGCGAAAGAAATCGAACTTGAAGACAAGTTCGAGAATATGGGCGCGCAGATGGTTAAAGAAGTAGCGTCTAAAGCGAACGACGAAGCGGGTGACGGTACTACTACTGCAACTGTACTAGCGCAAGCAATCGTAACTGAAGGCCTTAAGAGCGTTGCAGCGGGTATGAACCCAATGGACCTTAAGCGCGGTATCGACAAAGCAGTTATTGCCGCAGTTGAAGAGCTAAAAGCCCTTTCTACTGACTGTGCAGACAGCAAGTCTATCGCTCAAGTAGGTACTATCTCTGCAAACTCTGATTCAGAAGTGGGCGACATCATTGCACAAGCAATGGAAAAAGTAGGTAAAGAAGGTGTTATCACTGTAGAAGAAGGTCAGGCACTTCAAAACGAACTAGACGTTGTTGAAGGTATGCAGTTCGACCGCGGTTACCTGTCTCCATACTTCATCAACAATCAAGAAAACGGTACTGTTGAACTAGACAACCCGTTCATCCTATTGGTTGACAAGAAGATTTCTAACATCCGCGAACTACTTCCTACCCTTGAAGGCGTAGCGAAAGCTGGTAAGCCGCTAATGATCATCGCTGAAGATGTTGAAGGCGAAGCGCTAGCTACACTAGTAGTAAACAACATGCGCGGTATTGTTAAAGTTGCAGCGGTTAAAGCACCTGGTTTTGGTGACCGTCGTAAAGCAATGCTTCAAGACATCGCTATCCTAACTGGCGGTACAGTAATCTCTGAAGAGATTGGTCTAGACCTTGAAAAAGTTCAGCTTGAAGACCTAGGTACTGCTAAGCGCGTAGTTATCAACAAAGACAACACAACTGTTGTTGACGGTAACGGCGACCAAGAAGCGATTGAAGGCCGTTGTGCTCAAATCAAGGGTCAAATTGAAGAGTCTTCGTCTGACTACGACAAAGAAAAGCTTCAAGAGCGTCTAGCTAAGCTTTCAGGCGGTGTTGCAGTAATTAAAGTTGGTGCAGCAACTGAAGTTGAAATGAAAGAGAAGAAAGACCGCGTAGAAGATGCACTACACGCAACGCGCGCAGCGGTTGAAGAAGGTGTGGTACCTGGTGGTGGTGTGGCACTAGTTCGCGCAGCAGCTAAACTTGCTGACCTAACTGGTGACAACGAAGACCAAACAGTAGGTATCAAGCTTGCACTACGTGCAATGGAAGCGCCTCTACGTCAAATCTCTATCAACTCAGGTGCAGAAGCATCTGTAGTAGTTAACGAAGTGAAGAACGGCGAAGGTAACTACGGTTACAACGCAGGTAACGATACTTACGGCGACATGCTAGAGATGGGTATCCTTGACCCAACTAAAGTAACGCGCTCTGCACTACAGTTCGCATCATCGATTGCTTCACTAATGATCACGACTGAAGCAATGGTAGCTGAACTACCTAAAGATGACGCTCCAGGAATGCCTGACATGGGCGGAATGGGCGGCATGGGCGGCATGATGTAATCATCCCCCAAGCTTAACGCTTAAAAAGGCGCTACTTCACGAGGTCACTTCACTTCAGAGTTAGCGCCTTTTTTGTATCTACTGCTTCTCGGTTAACTTTGCCCCTAACCACCTAATTTCTAGCGAAAATGTATCAGGTACCGCACTGGTGTGATCGCTATCTGAAATTACGTCTAGTTGTCCTAAACTTTATGAGATTCTTGATGACATAAATACAAATATTTATGTCTAGTGGTACTTAAACATCAAAACTTTCTCGAGCAGTTTGTTCTTGGCTCGCCCTTTCGTTCATAGAATCATCTGTTACTGAATTGCTTGAATCAAAAAAGCTATCCCAAGTATTTTCTATAGGGCTTAATACTCTATCCTTACCTACAACTCGAACATTAACTGCTTTAACAGATTCTTCAAATCGTGCTTCTGCTGGCATCCTAACTGCTTGAGAGCGGTGCTCATAAAAATTTTAGCTGTCTTCATTTTTACACCCCTTAGTTGGTATATAGCAAAGGCATATGCCATAAAGTGTTGCACGTGCTCTAGCGTATTGGGAGCATCCCGATAGCCAACTAAAAAAAGCCTTGTGTGTTTCATCTTATTTATCGGAAGCTTAACGCATCATAAACTTTCCTGCGTTCTATGTTTTGCTTAGTTTTTATAAACGAAAAATTTACAATACTTTCTTTCAAGAAGAAGCAAGTTTCACGTTAAATGATCATGAAATGACTAAAAACAAAGGGTACAGCGTAAGTAAAGCAGACTGCATAATTTGGAAGAGTAATCCTCACATGTTAAATAAATGGAAAATTTTTCATTTAAATGCAAAGAGAATAGTTTGAGAGTAATCAACGAGTGACTTGTGCTCGATAAAAATTGCCTTTAACCTGCCACGCCTGCTTCATCTTTGAAGTAGGAAACTAGTGCATTTTTTATAAGGCATACTACCTACTATGGCACCACGTTCTTTCGCTTTTTTAAGCGAATTGAATTCATTAATTAGACCCGCAGTAAACTACACCAATGGTGTAGGCGCTATGCTGTGGTTGGCTAATATGGTGCTGTTGCTGAATGTTGCGCTAGTTATTAGTGGCACCATGGCCGATGCTACAGAGTTTGTTAGTGCATTTAATGAAAGCTTGGTTTTTGAGCCTTTCGTTATTGCACTTGCTAATCACACGCTTTCACAATTTATCGTTCCCACTATCGCGTTGGTATTAGTCGGTTTATTGGTTAAAGCCACGGCTATAGCAAAGGCGCAAATAACAAAACAGCGCCAGCCTATCCCTTACCTTTGCCCTACATTTCCTCAACCTTTTGTTCAAACGGTTGGCAGCCGAGCGCCCCCGCTTTTTAGTTAAACGTCTCCAATTTGTTAGACACCATGAGTGCTGCGCTTTAAGCGTGATAACGCCACTTTTGGTGGTTTTTTCGATGCTGTAAACCCGTAGTTCCGTTAGGAACTGCTCAGTCATCGCCGTTTAACTTGTAGGTTATAGGAACTTGTTTTGTCTATTCGTAACCTTTTTACTTTGATTGTTGCTGGTGCTGGGCTTACGTTAGCCGGTTGCAGCGGTGGCGTGCTTGACCCCAAAGGGCAAGTGGGCATGGATGAAAAGAATCTTATTATTCTTTGTACCATCCTAATGCTGATTGTTGTTGTTCCCGTAATTGTTCTAACGCTTTACTTCGCATGGAAGTATCGTGCTAGTCGCGACTTTGAAATTTACACCCCGAAGTGGGCGCACTCTACAAAGATAGAAGCCGTTGTATGGTCAATTCCTATCTTAATTGTCATTTCGTTAAGCGTGATCACATGGCGTTCTACTCACGCACTCGACCCTTATTCACCACTAGAAGGCAAAGGAGAACACCTTACTGTTGAAGTGGTATCGCTCAACTGGAAGTGGCTGTTTATTTACCCTGAGCAAGGCATTGCTACCGTCAATGAATTAGTGTTTCCGGCTAATAAGCCTGTGGCATTTAAAATCACTTCCGAAAGCACTATGAATTCGTTTTTCATTCCTCAGTTGGGAAGCCAGATTTATTCTATGGCGGGAATGGAAACTAAGCTTCACCTTATTGCCAACGAGCCAGGTACCTACAAGGGTATTTCGTCAAACTACAGTGGCGCAGGCTTTACGGGAATGAAATTCAACGCTATCGCCACACCTACCGAGGGCGACTTTAACGATTGGGTTGCAAGCGTAAAACAAGCCCAAACACCGTTAACTTCCGCTTCTTATGAGCAGCTTGCCAAGCCAAGTGAAAACAACCCGGTAACTTACTACAGCGAAGTGAGTGAAGGTCTCTTTCACGACATCGTGATGAAGTACATGAAAGATCACGGCTCTATGGATTTCTACAGCAAGCCAGAAAATGCCGCAACTGGCGAGCATCACACAATACCTCAAATGCAACACCGTCATCATCAAGAGGATGCACAATAATCATGTCTTTTTTAGGTAAATTATCTATAGAGGCCGTGCCCTATCACGAGCCTATTATTATGGTGACACTTGCCGTAGTGGCACTGGTTGGTGTGGTTATAGCCATGCTCATCACCAAACACAAACAGTGGGGTACCCTGTGGTTTGACTGGATCACGTCTGTCGACCACAAACGTCTTGGTATTATGTACATTGTGCTGGCTATGATCATGCTGCTGCGCGGCTTTGCCGACGCTATTATGATGCGTACTCAGCTTGCAATGGCAACCAATGGTGCGCCCGGGTATCTCCCGCCAGAGCACTACGACCAAATCTTCACAGCCCATGGCGTTATCATGATTATCTTCATGGCGATGCCGTTTATGATTGGCCTAATGAACATCATTCTGCCACTGCAAATTGGTGCCCGTGATGTGGCATTTCCTTTTTTAAATAATTTGAGTTTTTGGTTAACCGCAGGTGGCGCAATTCTAGTGAATGTGTCTTTAGGGTTAGGTGAATTCGCAAAAACAGGGTGGGTTGCTTATCCGCCGCTAGCCGGGTTGGAGTTCAGTCCCGGGGTTGGCGTGGACTATTACATATGGGCCTTGCAGATATCCGGGCTCGGTACGCTGCTAACCGCCGTAAACTTCCTAGTTACCGTGTTTAAAATGCGTGCACCAGGCATGAAGCTAATGCAAATGCCTATTTTCACCTGGACCTGCACATGGGCGAATATTCTTATCGCCGCATCGTTCCCTATTCTTACCGCTGTGTTAGCCATGCTAACGCTAGACCGCTATATGGATTTTCACTTCTTCACTAACGAAGCAGGTGGTAACTCCATGATGTATATCAACCTGTTTTGGGCATGGGGACACCCTGAAGTTTATATTTTGGTATTGCCTGCATTTGGTATTTTCTCAGAGGTTATATCTACGTTTACCGCTAAGCGTTTGTTTGGCTACAAGTCGATGGTTTATGCATCGGGCGCTATTGCCATTCTAGGCTTTATTGTATGGCTGCATCACTTCTTTACCATGGGGTCGAGCGCCAATGTGAATGCTTTCTTCGGCATTATGACCATGGTTATTGCTATACCCACGGGGGTAAAACTATTTAACTGGCTGTTCACCATGTATCGAGGTCGTCTTGTACTGAGTGTGCCTGTGCTATGGACGTTAGGTTTTATGGTGACTTTCACCATCGGCGGTATGACGGGCGTACTGTTAGCTATACCTGGCGCAGATTACGTACTCCACAATAGCTTGTTCCTTATTGCTCACTTTCATAACACCATTATTGGTGGTGCGGTTTTTGGCTACCTGGCGGGCTTTGCCTTTTGGTTCCCGAAAGCCATGGGCTTTAAGCTTGACGAAAAAACCGGAAAAGCAGCCTTTTGGTGCTGGCAAATTGGTTTCCTTTTGGCGTTCATGCCCCTATATGTGCTTGGCTTTTTGGGTATGACACGCCGCTTAAATCACACCGACAACCCTGACTGGAATATCTGGTTATACATTGCTGCATTTGGTGCGTTTGTTATAGCAATTGGTATTTTCTTCCAGCTACTTCAGCTGTTTGTAAGCTTCAAAAACAAAGAGAAGCTTAACGATACAACGGGCGATCCGTGGAATGGTCACACGTTAGAGTGGTCAACGGCGTCACCGCCTCAATTTTACAATTTTGCCAAGATTCCTCACATCAAAGACATTGATGCATGGACGGATATGAAAGAACGCGGCGAGTCGTATCAACGCCCTGAAAAATACACACCTATTCATATGCCAAAAAATACTTCAGCCGGAGTTTTCATGAGCATGAGCTTTACCCTAATGGGCTTTGCGCTTATCTGGCATATTTGGTGGCTTGCAGTTGTCGGTTTAGTGGCAGGAATAGGAGTATTTATTAAGCGTTGCTATACCTCGGATGTTGATTATTACGTGCAGGTAGATGAGGTTGAACGAGTTGAAGCTACGCACTTAAGTGCCAATACAGTGGGAGGTCGCTCATGAGTACTATTGCAACATCAAGCGCCGCATCAATGCCGCATGAACACGCACACGAAGAACATCATGAAAACAACACCATGTTTGGTTTCTGGTTGTATTTAATGACCGACTGTTTGTTGTTTGCTTCTTTCTTTGCCACCTATGCCGTGCTGTTTATGAATACGGCAGGCGGTGTGTCTGGCAAAGATATTTTCGAGCTCAACTTTGTTGCAGTTGAAACCGCCGCTCTGCTTTTAAGCAGCATTACCTTTGGCTTTGCCATGATTTGCGCGCACCGACAAAACAAGTCAGGCGCCCTTGCTTGGCTGGCGGTGACATGGGCACTGGGTGCGTGTTTTATTGGTATGGAGGTGTACGAATTTCATCACCTTATTGAGCATGGCAACGGGCCGCAGCAAAGTGCGTTTCTAACGGCGTTTTTCTCATTAGTGGGACTGCACGGACTACACGTTACAGCGGGCCTTATTTGGATGACAATCATGTTTATTGAAGTAACCCGCCGAGGTCTAGGTGGGCAAACTGTTACCCGACTTAGCTGCTTAAGCTTGTTTTGGCACTTCCTCGATATCGTATGGATATGTGTATTTACCGTAGTGTACTTAATGGGGGCAATGTAATGGCGTTACACGATGCAAAATTAGCTTCAAATACGGACGGTCGCGCTTCATCAACTCACAATAGTGATGACGCACATGGCGATGTGAAGTCTTATGTTATTGGCTTCATTCTATCTGTGGTACTCACCGCTATTCCGTTCACTCTAGTGATGAATGGCGACCTATCTAAAGTTACCACGATTTGGAGCGTGGTAACCCTTGGCTTGGTTCAAATTTGGGTGCACCTTAAGTACTTTTTGCACCTTAACTTTGTTACTGAAGAAGGCAGAGCCAATACGTTTTCATTCTTATTCAGTGCTCTTATTATTTTCATGGTGGTGGGTTTATCCGTTTGGATCATCTACGAATCAAACGCCATGATGATGTATTAGCAAATCTCTGTATTTGCGTGGTCTAGCTTGACGATTACGCCAGGCTTTTCAATGTGTTTACTTCATCGCGGTCAGTACGATAAGCCCTCATGTTTTGCCCTTCTATTGGGGCAACCTATTTGGGGGGCAACATTGGGGCTTCTCGGTACACCTTGATACGCGTCTAAATGGGCGCGTTTTAAATTTGGATTTTACCCATGACCTCTACTTATAAACGTTACCTGTCAGTCACCAAGCCCGGCATTATTATGGGCAATGCTATTTCGGTAACGGGCGGTTTCTTGCTCGCGTCCCGTGGCGATATAGATTACTGGCTGCTGCTCGCTGCGCTCATCGGTTTATCGCTGGTGGTGGCTTCAGGTTGTGTCATTAATAACTGCATTGACCGAGATATCGACGGCAAAATGCAGCGCACGGCCAACCGGGTTACGGTAACAGGCGAGTTGCCATTACTTACTGCGATGTTGCACGGTGCTGTGCTAGGCATTTCGGGGTTCGGCTTGTTAGCAGCTTACACCAACCTTACCGCGGTATTTTTTGCTGTTTTTGGCTACGTTATTTATGTGGGTGTTTACAGCCTGTATATGAAGCGGAACTCGGTATACGGCACATTTGTTGGCAGTTTGTCAGGTGCGGTGCCGCCAGTGGTCGGTTATTGCGCGGTAAGTGGTCAGTTTGATATGGCCGCAGCTATTTTGTTGGGTATGTTCAGCATTTGGCAAATGCCCCATTCTTATGCCATCGCTATCTTCAGATATAACGACTATAAGGCGGCTGGAATTCCTGTGTTGCCCGTATCGCAGGGTATTGCGAAAGCGAAACGCCATATCGTCCTTCATATTGCGTTATTTGCTTTAGTTGTAATGCTGCTTCCACTTAGCGGTTATACGGGCATTGGGTTTTTAACCGTGGCCTTTGCAACCAGCCTTTGGTGGCTGTTAATGGCACTTCGCGGATATAGACCCGACATCAACGTAGAAGGCTGGGCAAAACGTGTTTTTGGTTTCTCCATTGTGAATATAACGCTGTTATCCGTCGCTATGTCACTGGACTATCATACGTCAGTAACGAGTCTGTTTGCGCTCTCGTTCTAATTGACGTGTTTCGACTCACTCGACGTGGTTGGCTTGAAAGCTTCCAATGCAGTGTGCGTATAGCAACGCATTCACTTTGGGCAATCAGGCCTGACCGAGTGCTTTTTGCCCTCTGTACAAGCGAATAATGGTGAAACTATTAACTGCCAGTAGCGTAGCTTCAAGCAGGGTGCCGCCAATAGAACCGACAATAATATTGTTGGTTAGCCAACATATAGCGCCGCACAAAAACGCTAAACGCATGCGTATTCCTGACAAACAAAATAAGGCATAAGTGCCTATGCACGTGCCCAAAACAGGTAATAAATCGTACCAAACTTCGGCCAAATACAGCCCGGCTGCTGCGATATTAATATAAACAGGTAGGCGACACTGCGGGAGCGGGTTTTAATTGAAAATGCCTGTTCTTACCACTGAAAGCAAGGCACTTAAGCATGCGGTTACGGCACCAAGTAGCGCAAAATGCAGGGCGTGATTTAAATTCATCACCACCATCATTATTCGCAGGTGCTGATCATCACGCTGATAAAAGCACAAAATGCCAAGCGCAAAACTCAGCATGCCTATCGCTTGGGCCAAGTCAAATTCTGGTAACAAAAGGGAAGGCTCGTCAATCATTGATAAAGGTTAAGGATACGCAGTTTTTAAACAGCAGAGTAGCCTTTACATCGCTTTTTAGCCCAACACATCACATTGACTAATGGCAGGCGAGTTGTTCACTAGGGTATACTTAGCGTACACGATATTATTCTTAAACCCCCGAGACAAATTAGGTCCTTTCCATGGCAACGGCATCCGCACTTCACATTTTGGTTAAAACAGAGAAAGAAGCGCTTTCTATTTTAGAGCAGCTTAAAAAGGGTAAGGATTTCGCGACGTTAGCAAAGCGTCATTCTAAATGCCCGTCGGGCAAGCGTGGTGGCGATCTTGGTGAATTTCGTAGAGGCCAAATGGTAAAAGCCTTCGACGATGTGGTATTTAAGAAAGACGTGCTCAAAGTACACGGGCCGGTGAAGACCCGTTTCGGCTACCACCTTATTAAAACGCTTTATCGTAGTAATTAAAACCAGAGCCCTTTAAAACCAAAGCCGCTTAAAACCAAAGCAGCTTAAAACCAAAGCCGCAATAGCCGAAGCAAGCCCGGTACATTTAACAAGCGTTAAAGTATGTCTTGGCTAATTACCTTGTTAATTGCCGGGCTCCCACTTTTCACCGCATACTGAATTTTTGGTAAATATGGCGTACGGGCTGTTGGTGTCGTGTAGTGAATTGCGTAGCGCTGCGCCGTGATCTACCGTAATAAAAGGTGTGTCAGAGGCCTTACCTTGTTCATTTAGCATAAAATAGTCGCTGGAGTAGCTTGTTAGCATCATGCGATTGTCGTAACCCATATCGCTTAAGCGAACCCGGGTTATGGCTTTAAATTTAGCGCCGGGGTTAGAAAGGCCTACTATTTTCTTAAAAAAGTAACCTTTATCAGTTTGAAGCTGTGAAAAGCCGTTTAAGGTATTTATTAACGCTTTTACGTCGATGGCTTCGCGCTGTAGCATAAAGTCGTGATGAATAGCATTGCCATCTTTTCTTAAGCTTTCTTCTGAAGGCATTTTACCCGCGGTGTACGCTTGTTCAGACTCCAGTGATGAAAGGTATGCTTGTCCCTCTTCCCCATAGTGGAGTAGCGCTTTGGTGTTCACGTTCACGTAGTAATCGCTAATTCCAGCAGGCACTACTTCAAATAGCATAACATCGGGAGTTATAGCGCCTCGCTCTTCTGGCGTTTGAGGCCCTTTGGCTACGCACTTGTCAGAAATAAAATAGTAATATTGGCCCGCTTCAATGGCGAAAGCTGTGTTAGATAGCACCGTGCAGATGGTCAGAAATAGTAGTCTAGAAGTGAACTGTTTAAATGCCGTGACAGCACTGCCAATTTGCATATCAAAGAAGCCTTATTGTTTGATGCATTAATATATAATACCAACGCATGCGAACTGATATAAGGCGTCATTGTAAGGGGTAGTGGGTCAAAGCGCGAGTTAAGCTTTGAAACGCGCTTTGGATTTAGTTTGTAGCCCAATAAAACTAAGTATGCCCTTAAGACTCAAGTACCTCGTTAACGGGGGCGAAGGACAATGGTGTCGCTAGAGTAGTCTGTAGATATCTGTAAATTGTCGGCAAGGGCGGCAATAAGCGCGTCTACATCATTGGTGTTGAATAGCCCTGCAACTTGCATATTGGCAAGCGCAGCATCACCTAAAACGACGGTTTTGTCCGTATATCGGCTTACTTCTTCAATTACGTCAATTAATGGCTCGCCGCGAAATACAATCTTGCCTTCCCGCCAGCTTAAATCATTCGCGATATCTTCATCTGACACTGTCTCAACGGTGCTGTTAGGCAAAGATAAAAGCGATTTTTCACCTTGAACTAACGTCAGTGGCTGAGCCTGCGGTTTAATAATTGGATCAATAATGCTTTCGCTATTCGCTTTGTTAAGTGTATAGCTGGCGACTTCTACTACGCCTTCGGTAACTACCAGTTCAAGGTCGCCGCGGTGATATTGCACATTAAAAGCAGTACCAACCGCCTGTATAGCTTTACCTGCTGCAAGTACATTGAGCGGGCGGGATTTGTCTTTCGCCACTTCGATATGAAGCTCACCTTTGACAAGCTGAATAATCCGTGAGGTTTCAGTAAAAGCAATGTTCACTTGAGAGTTGGTATTAAGCCATAGTGTACTGCCGTCCTCTAAGCTAATACTCTTGTGCTCGCCCGGTTTGGTCGAGGCTTGTAACGAGTAGCTTGCCATTTGAGCAACAGGTTCGGTTTGATTAGACGGCGAGAATAAATCTAGCCCCTGATAACTTAACAGCCCAACCATTAAAAACGAGGCAGCAATGGCCAGCGGGCGCTTCCAAGTCACGGTCCTGTTTGTTTTGTGTTTGACGCTAGGCTCAGGTGTATGAGGTACGATCTCAGCCAGTTCGCTAAGCACCGACATCTTGTCCCATAACGCTACCATCTCTAGGAAAGTGTCTCGATGCAAAGGCGTTGCAAGCCATGTTTTTAACGCTTGCATTTCTTCGGCATCAAGCCCCTCGTCGAGTTTCACAAGCCATTCGCTGGCGGCATCAAGCACACGCTCATCGCTATTAAACTGCACAACGTTGCTATTGGTGCCTGACTTAGCGTTTTTTATTTCGTTTGTTGAACTATTCATGGGCGTCTCTCTTTACATCCGCCGTACTGTGTTGCCCACCACTTTGATAAGCATTCGGCTGTGTATGCGACGTTGTTTGTCTTCGCATAAACAAGGTGCATCTTTTTATACCTTCAGCTATATGCTTTTCCACGGTTTTTTCGCTTATCTCTAATTCTTGGGCAATCTCTTTAAGAGAGTAGCCATACACTTTCTTCAATACAAATGCGCGCCTGCATTGCTTGGGAAGGGCGCGCACTGCGTCACAAAATAACTTAAACTCTTGCTGGGTGGCGTTGTTGTGAAATGTTTCATCTTCAACACCGCTAATTGCGCTTTCCAACGCTGCCGCAACCTCTACGCTATCATCTACCATGCGCGTTTCAGCGCGTTTAAGATGGTCGTAAGCCAAATTTTTTGCCGTCCTGAACAAAAACGACTTGGGCTCTTTAATATGCTCAGTAGATTTCGCCTGACACAAGCGCACATAGGTGTCTTGTAGTATGTCATCCACTTCTTTAGGCGGCACAAGACGAGATAGCATTTTGGCCATCGAACCGCGCGCCGACATATAGGCATTATGTATAGCTGTTTCTATGGGCATATTATTATTTATTATCGTTGTTACTTACTAAGACGAAAGCCACGTGATTTTCCCCCAGCTATTTTCAGCATTATCACTAAAAAATTAAATTTGTTAATAGGTTGTATTAAATGCGTTGCTGGTTTAAAACAACACCATCTAATTGAGTTGAGAGTGAGGCTCACGCATCACAACTCCCGATAAAACATAATAACAACAGCGTAAACACAACTATGCCTGCGGCAACCACTCTGCACGATTCAATCACCTTGTTACCTTTAAAGCCTAGCGCTTTAACGGTGGCGCTTTGCATGGTGTTGTTAGGGGTGAACCACGTTGCTTATGCTGAGTCGGTAGAGCCTGATCAGCAAGCAGAGGTGCTCGCGCAAAATGCGTTGCCCCTTCCTGCTATAGATTTTGCTATTCCTGCACAGAGAGCAGACGAGGCGATTATTGCTTTTGCTAATCAAGCCGAGCTAACTGTTGTCTTTCCATATAACAAAGTAAGGCATATCTCAGCGAATGAAGTAAGTGGTAACTATACACCTCAGCTCGCAATTAAAAAGCTTTTAGAAGGAACAGGGCTGAGTGCTCACATTGTGGACAACACGCGCATAAAAATAGTGCCTATTGGTGAGAGAGATAAAAGTAATTATTTACTTGGGCGCTTGTTTGATACCGTTACCGCACAAGGCGACAGCCTAGTAACCGTGCCAGACGAGCAAGGCAACTATAATATTGAATATATTGAAGTAAGAGGCTTACGGGCGCGTATCGCCCAATCAGTTGCTATTAAACGCAATGCCAGCGTTATTATGGACACAATTCAGTCGGTGGACATGGGTAAGTTTCCTGATCAAAACCTTGCAGAGGCATTACAGCGGGTGTCTGGAGTATCTATCGACCGCGCCGAGGGAGAAGGGCAGCTTGTCACAGTGCGAGGTTTTGGACCTGAATTTAATAGGGTGTTGCTCAACGGTAGACCAATGGCAACTGATAAGCTTGGGCGCGAATTTAGCTTCGATACCCTAGCCTCTGAGATTGTTAGTAGTGTGGTCGTACATAAGCAAAGCCAAGCAAGTATGCAATCGGGCGGAATTGGCGCAACGATAGATGTTCAAACAGCTAAACCTTTGTCCTTCAAGGGAATGCGAGCGGCTGGCAGCGTCAAAATGCAATACGATACCAACTCGCAGCAATACGCGCCTTCAACGTCTGCTATGTTCAGCAACACCTATTTAAATAACTCGTTGGGTGTTTTAGCCTCCTTTACTCAACACCAACGTCAAGCCAGACTAGAAGAAGCGCAAATCGATGGCTGGTTGGTAAATACGAACGTACCTGAAAGTGAGCTTTCTAAAGACGTTGATACGTTATACGTTCCCAGAAATTACGATCAGAGAGTGCGTTTTGACGATAGAACCCGTACAGGGTCTGCGCTCGTTTTACAGTATCGACCTAACAACAAGCTGGAGCTTACTGCCGACTATTTGGGGTCGACATTCGACGTCGAGACCTCTGCAACCTCAATGGGACATTGGTTCACCTCAAGTAATCTTGAAGATGTCACGGTGGATGAAAACGGCACGGCGGTGGCTTTCTCACAAATCAGTGGCCATGCCACCGACTTTCACGCTCGCACATTTAATCGTTCATCCACCTCACAGAGCTTTGGCGTTTCAGCAAGTTATCTTGCAAGCGATAGTATTATAGTCGATGCTGACTTGTCTTATTCGAAAGCCAATGTCGACGACAATAATGGAGAAGGTAACGCACTTTCACTTATCGGTTATCTTAACCGCTCTTCCTTCGATCACACCCAGCAAAATGTCCTACCCGCGATATCGGGTTTTGAGCAAGCCAACCCAGGCCAAGTAAATGCGTTTGGTGAGCCAGTAGGCGTATCGCATTACTTAGACCCTTCAAACGGTCGCGCTCACGTTATGTTACGTAGAGGGTGGAGTATTGATGACGATATAGGGCAGGCGAAGGTGAATATCAGCGTATTGGGCGACGATAACTGGTTTAGCAAAATTGACGTTGGTGCAGCCTTAACTCAGCGAGAAAAAGCCAACGAAAGAAGAGACAACGAAGCAGATGCAAGACACTGTAGTTTTTGTGGCTATTTCGATACGCCGGATATTCCAGATAGCTTTCAAACCATATTTGATGCGGGCGATGATTTTCTTGGTTCGATAAGTGGGCATGAAAATATTCCTCATCAATGGTTGAGGCACGACGGCAGTAGATTGTTCACTTACTTGGAAAACACAGGGGGTGTTAGTCTCGCCGCTGAAACAAGAGGAAGTTCTTTTGCCGTTAAAGAAACAGTGTATGCGGGGTATATTCAGGCCGCCATTGAAAAGGATTACGCGCCTTGGTTTATCGATATTCATGTAGGGCTTCGGGCTGAATATACAGATGTGCAGGTAAGTGGCGTCGACGAGCAGCTATCAGCGCTTGTCATTTTAGATCAAACCGAACTCGGGCAGGAATTTGGTGCGTCGGTAAATATCAATGAGTCCACAAATTATACCAACTTACTTCCAAGTTTGAGTTTGAAAGCCAGCTGGCTTGATAATTGGGTGCTACGCGTGGCTTATAACCACAGTATTACTCGCCCAACTTTGGAGCAGATGGCCCCAGGCGTGACTTATACCACCACGCGGCAAGGAGGCGATTTAAGGGCACGTATTGGAAATTCACAGCTACTGCCCTTTGAGGCAATTAATACTGATTTTGCCATTGAGCACTATTACCAAGAAAACAGCTATGTATCAGCAGGCTATTTCATAAAAACAGTGGATAACTTCATCGTGAATGAGAGCAATACGCAAGCATTCAATAACGTAACTGACCCTAGTACCGGCGATGATCCAAACGCAGTTGATGATGCCGACGCTTTAGCCTTGTTTACAGTAATTTCGCCTAACAACGGTGAATCTGCAACCGTCGAAGGTGTAGAGATAGCGATGCAACACTTTTTTGGTGAGTCAGGGTGGGGATTACAGGCCAATGCAAGTTTCGTAGACAGCAACGCAGAGCTGGATGCGGCCAATGTTCGCTCAACCTTTGCGCTTACCGGGCTATCTGGCGCAAAGAATGTGGTGCTGTTTTATGAAAAAGACGCCTTACAATGGCGCGTGGCTTGGAACCAGCGAGAAGGCTTTCTGCAATCGCTCAACCAAACTCAAAGTACTGAGCCAACCTTTGTCAGCCCATATCAACAGTGGGATATGAGTCTTTCATATCAAATTAGCCCTCGCGTCGCCATATCCTTTGAGGGTATCAATATTACTAATGAAACTGTGCATAAACGCGGCCGTTTCAGTAATCATTTATTACTTGTACAAGATGCAGGCGCCCGCTATGCATTAGGGGTTAACATCATTTACTAATCGTTCTGGTTATTTTGGCGCATAGCACTCTACGACTTTGGCTTACCTTGCTCTAATGCTTCTATTTCTTTCCAAAGCTGCTCAGATTGTGCGGTGAGCAATGAGTAGGTTTTTATGTCGCCGTTTCTTTGAGCATGCATGGCTTTTTCAAGCAAAGCGTCATACTGCTTTCGCATCTTTTTCGTTGGGTTACTTTTGAAAAGTCCAAACATGGTAAACATCCTATATGATTATTTAGCGAGGAAACGTTTGAAAACAAACTTTCGATCACCTTTTGTATGTGAATAAACCTTCATGAATGTTTTGCACAAAGTACACACTGTGGTCGTAGCATGCTTTTAGCTGCTAAACTAATGTAAAGTTATGATCGGTAAAGAGCGCATCAAAAAACAATACTGGCGTTTGCGGTTAGCCTGCCTTCTTTCACATCAACAGAGTTCGAAATATCGTTAGGTAAACAGCCGCTGTGCAGCAAGTTGGCAGGATACAATAAAGCGCGGTTGAATTTTGGTTCTACTCGGGCTATTTGAGTAAACATGTCGGTATCACCATTGATGTAAGCTTTTGGCGGAAGCCCTACGCTGGTGGCCTGCCGTTTTAGCGTTCTGAAATAGTTTTCATACTGGGCTGAGTCTACGCGCTCTAATTCGGTTTCAATATGTCGATAAAAAGCCGTGCCGCCCAAAGGTTCACTAAACAGGTAGTGCACGAATGCCCATTCATTATCACTTTGTGTATCAATGTGTGGAATACATTGAATGGGCGATAAACTTTTCGGCGCTTGATTGGCGATGGAAAGCTGCACAAGTGGTATTTGAAGTGGTTTTTCCACGCCAAAGCTTTGCATACTTTCGTGCAAAGCAAGTTGGCAAAACAGTTTATGTAGCGAGGTATGTAGGTGTGCTTCATACCCTTTAGGCGCGTGACTTCTAACACCGGGGTAAAAGTCGCCATCTTGTTTTGTAAATCGGTGGTGTTGAGCAATTGTTTCTACCAAACTCTGCGGGTCTGGTATGAAATCATCAATAACAACAACCGGCGTGGCTTTTTCGCCAACTTTAATTAATTCGTAGTTTGAAACCATGCGTCTGCGTTTTTATTTGCCTTGTTCTTTTTGTCGATAAGGGCATAGATTTGTGCGTTTGACGCTATGAGCGTGTAAATGCTTTGCAACATGTTTTGTGCATGCAAATCAGCAATCGCGTCAGCGCTAAGCGCCGCTAGCTTATCCTCATCAATAGTATATAACCCTGTTATAGACGTTTTGCTTTCGTTTTCAAAGGTAATATTTAACGTAAATGGTGTAATAAGGTTGTGCTGTTGCAGCACGGCAATAAAACGCTGATTTTGCGTTTCACCGTCAAGAAGCTGAGCAAGGATCTGCTGCTTCTCTAACAGGTAGCTGCTAGGCTCTCCTGTGTTATCAAAAAGCGGCGTACCTTTTTCTTCGCTTACTGAAGCGTTATCCATATCGATGCACAGCAAGCGGTTACTGCTGTCAGCGCTTTGCGCTTCCGTTCCTACATAAAAAGGCAAGCGTTCAAACTGTGCGGGAATATACACCGCATCCCATTCACCTTGTTGCCAAAATAGGTTTTCTTTTTCTTCAAAACCAAGCAAGGCAGATAAGCCAAATTGTCCAGAATCGTCAAACTTGGTGATCACCACGGGGTAATATACCACAAGCTTGTTGAGTTCAGAGACCACCACAGGAACAAGGTGCTGATTGGCACTGAGTGACAATGCATCGTCGGTTACTTTCAAATCTGCATGCTGTTTATTATTAATGGCAACCATGTGAGTCATACGTAGGTCCTGCTTATTGATTTACGTTAAACGGCCTGCAGGCCGAATTGGTGAATTTTATTAATAAGTTCGCGATGTTTAGGCAGCTTCTCCACCGCCATGTCGCGTGCTTTCCTGTTCTGCATCAATTGCTGCTTGGCAAAGTCTTCATTTACCCATTGTTGATGTGTAGCTAAATCTGAAGTAAACCCCATTCCGTACAGCACATACTGATAGCTTGCCGCGGGGAATACCTCGTTGTTGCTGGTAAAGTCTTTGTCACTAGGCGGGTGGTATTGCCACAGTACGAGTAATTCTTTTAATGAATCCGGAATAGTATGACTATCGCGATTGTCCCGCCAAAATGCGCTGTCTTCTCGCTTACTCAACATGTAATGCAGCTTTAAGAAGTCGATAATTCGCTGCCAACGGTAAGAAAAGGTGTCGTTAAAGCGCTTCGCCATAATATCCATCACGGCTCGGTTTGCTGGCAATTGTTCGGCAATCATTGAGGCCGATAATTCAACCAGTACAAGGGCCGAGGCTTCTAAAGGTTCTAAAAAGCCCGCTGCTAGCCCAACAGCCACGCAGTTGTTTTGCCAAAAGCGCTGCCTGTGTCCGCTTTGAATAGTAATGTCTTTTACGTTTATCCCTTCTATGCCATTCAATGAGCTAGTTTGGCGAACGTAGGCATCTAACCGAGCATAGGCGTCATCTTTACTTTGGTGCCTGCTGGAATAGACGTGGCCTACACCTCGGCGTGACTGCAAACCGATATCCCAAATCCAACCAGCGTCTTGTGCGGTGGAGATAGTGTGGGATGCAATAGGGCTTTGTGTGGTATCATAGGGTACGTGCACTGCCAACGCGCGGTCGATAAAAAGTACATCGTTGCAAGGAATAAACGGCACCTTGTAATGTTCGCCAAGCAGCATAGATTTAAACCCGGTACAGTCAACAAACAGATCGCCTTCTACTGTTACCTCTTGCTCGGTATGAAGAGCCTTAATATCGCCGCTGTCATTGCTTTTGACGCGGTTAACATCGGCTAGTACATGGTGTACGCCTAGTTTTTCAGTACAGTGTTTGGTTAAAAAGGCGGTAAATTTTCCTGCATCTAGGTGATAAGCATAGTTTGCGGTGCCTGCAAACTCTGCGTGGCGTATGCTTTTAGGTGCACAACCTGCTTCGCATATAGCTTCCTGAACACATACTGCCTGGGAAAAAGACTCGTTTAATTCTGGTGCTACAGTCTGCCAGTAAGGACCTAAATTTGTTTGCGAAAACCCTTGGGGCAGCATGAGAGGGTGGTAGTAAAAATCGTGCTCTTCACCTGTAGTCCACTTAGCGAACTTTGCGCCCTGTTTAAATGTAGCGTCACATTCTTTGATAAAAGTGGTTTCGCTAATACCTAATGCAATTAGTGTTGAGCGCATGGTTGGCCAGGTGCCTTCGCCCACGCCAATAATAGGCACATTGGGGCTTTCTACTAAGGTTACTTTAATGTCTTTGCGGGTAGCGCATTGATGTTGCGCTGCAATACGACCAGCCGTTAGCCACCCTGCGCTACCGCCACCAACTACTACAATGTGCGTTATGGGAGTTGCTGTTGTCATACTGATTTCCTGAATAAAAACTGTGGCTACCAAAGGGTAGCCACGAATGTAGGGCCAACAAATGCCGGCCCCAATTACGCGAAACTAAAAGTTTCCGCGCACACCGAGAGCCCAACGTCTGCCGCTGTCTTCAACTAACAGCAAGTGATTAGAGAAGCGACCGCGTTTATGTACAAACTCTTCCGTAAGGTTAATACCTTCAAAGAAGATTTCTACATTGTCTGTCACGCTGTAGCTACCGCTAATGTCAAGCTGTTGGTAAGACTCAACAATGGTTGGGCCGTCACCCTGCCCTTGTGTTAACGACTGAACAAACTCATCACGCCAGTTATAGGCAAGTCGAATTTGATAGTCGTCAGTTTCATAAAATGCCACTAAGTTGTATGAATCACTCAACCCAGTTAGCGCAAATACTTGATTAATATCGAACGGGTCTAGTTCGGCGTCACTGTCAACGATGGTTCCGTTGGCAAGTACCCCAAAGCCGTTGTCAAACGTATGTTGAATTGCAAGCTCGAATCCGTCTACTGTTGCGTCTTCCCCGTTATTTGGCAGTGTATTGGTAAACACAGCCACCTCGTCACCCGCATCTGGCGCGCTAGTATTTGCTCCTGTAGAAGGGTCGGTTAGCAGGCCGCCGTCAGCAAGCTCAAACGTTTTGTCTTCTTGACTATTAACAATAAAGTTCGATACCAGCTTTCTGAAGTAACCAATCGATGCATAGCTTGCTTCGTCGTAGTAATACTCAAGGGATAAGTCCAGGTTATCCGATTTGAATGGCTCTAGTGCAGGGTTACCACTTGTGGACGTTAAGTCACCACCTTGGCGGGTGGTCGTAATGACTGTTACCGGCGACATGCTGTTAAGCGTGGGCCGAGTAATAGTTGAACTTGCCGCAAAGCGCGCAATTAAGTCGTCGGTAATTTCCAAACGTACACTGAAGTTTGGTAATAGCACGTCGTAATCAGACTCTGTGGCAATACTTTGCGCGTCGCCAAAACCCGCGAGCATTTCGGTTTGATCCAGAATCGTTAAGCCTGTTATTGGCGCCTGCGTTCCGTTAACCGTTACATCCGTCATTTCATAACGCACACCAGCGGTTGCGCTTAAGAACATGTCTGCTACTTCGCCTTCAAAATCGAATTCTACGTAGGTAGAGAGAATATCTTCTTCAACTTCAAAGCTATTGTTGCGACGTACCGCATCAAAACTAATAGATTCGCCATTTACGCTTTGATAATAAGATTCTAGAAACGCAAAGTTCGCTTCGCCATCATGGGCAAGCCAAGAGGTGGGCATACGACCGCTACCACTTACGTCAGAAAGGAAATCGCTGCCCGCATCAAAAACGTATTGGCTGCCTGCTGGGATCTCAGGTAAGTCAGGGTAACCACAGTAAGTACAGTGAATACCTACGCCTTCATTGTCCCAGCGGGTGAGTGATTTGGTTTCGGTACTGTACTGTGTGCCAAAGCGAATTTCAGTTAGGCCGCTGCCATCTGTTACGTATTCGCCGTCAAAGCGCAGTTGGCTTACTTCGTCT